>CALBPO010000033.1 GCA_937899295.1 uncultured Opitutia bacterium | reverse complement strand
GGTGAAAATACCGGTAATCTTGCCCACAGCATGAACGAAATTACCAAAGGGTTTCGCAATGAATTAACGGCGCGCCTCACCAAATTGACTACACTTGTTTCAACCGGCGCCTTGATCTGTGCTTTCATACTCGTCGCTCTGATCGCTATGGGTATTGTTACCAGCGTATTCCAGGTCAGCCGAAGTCTCTCCTAGTGCTTGAGTCAGTTTGATCGGCAGTCTAAAAGACATGCGCGTGCCCTCCCCCACTTTACTCTCAGCCGCGACTGTGCCGCCGTGTAACTGCACGATATGTTTGACAATACTTAGGCCAAGCCCAGTGCCACCTGTCTCCCGCGACCGTCCTTTATCCACCCGATAAAAACGCTCGAATAGGTGCGGGAGATGTTTCTTTGGAATACCAGGACCATCATCAATAACGGAGCAATGCACATCTCCCGATTCAGGCTCGAGCACGGCCTCCAATCTGATTGACCTAAACTCTGGCGCATAGCGAAAAACGTTTTCTACAAGATTATCCAAAACTTGATTGATCCGATATCGATCAAAAGAAAACGGGTCCACCGCCTCATCGACCTTTACTTCAATTCTCTGCCTACTAGCATCAAGCCGACTATAATAACTTTCAGCGACTTCAGTAAAAAGAGATTCAATGGACTGCTCTACCGGCTCGATTAGGTAGGGCTGCGACTCTAATCTTGAAATAGTTAACAAATCCTCGACGAGCCGGTGAAGGCGCCCCGCGTTTTTTAAGATTTTCTTCGTAAAGCGATCTCGCATCTTGCTATCAATCACCGCCTTGTCGTCGGTCAATGTTTCCGCGAACCCTTTAATGATAGTCAATGGCGTACGTAACTCGTGTGAAGCATTGGCCACAAATTTACGTCGACTGGCTTCCAGGTCTTTTTGCTTTGTAATGTCATGCATGACAAGAAGCGTCGAGTAAGTGCCCTCGGGATGCATGCCCTGCACCATTGAGCAAGAAACTTCAAACCATAGTTTTTTCTTTCCCTGATTGATCTTGATCCGTGTTGGTTCGTTGTCGACTTGAGTCGCTGCTGAATCTAAATGTTCCAACAAAGCACTCGAACGAAGCACTCCCTCTAGACTCATGCCTTGGATTGGAAGACCCTCATGAAATATCCTCTCTGTAGATCGATTGGCGTATTCCACCACATGATCTTGGTTAAATACGATCACTGCTTCCTGAACTGCGCCTAGGATGACGTCAATCTGCTCTGAATAATCGTTCTTTTGTATGATGGACTGATTATTAGAATCAATGAGTTCGTTTATCGAATCAACAAGACCAAGTGCTCCGATTTTTCGTAAAGTCTCTCTAGAGTCTTCCGGTATTAAACGCCTTTGCGAACAGACCGAATCTTCAAGCTCATGTAAGAGACGGCTCAATCGTAAGATATGACGAAAGAGTAAAAGCGATAAGAGCAGCAATAAAATTGTAGAAAACCAGAGCATGTTAGACGAAAGAGCGAAATGACCCAGTTATAAGCCAAATCCAAATTATAAGACAAGTTAATCAGCAGCTGACTAAGCTCAAGTAACTAAGGCAAGGTCCCCTAGTTTATTCGCACTAGATATCGACCGCCCGGTAACCGACGCCACGCACCGTCTCAATCATGTGCGCATGTTGTCCGAGTTTCTCCCGTACGCGGCGCACATGGGTATCTACAGTACGCGTCTCGATATCTGTATCGTAATGCCAAACATTAACCAATAAATGATCTCGCGATTGCACGCGTCCCTTTCGCTCCATGAGAAGTTTGAGTAGACGAAATTCGGTCGCTGTCAGTACAACATTTCTACCATCAACCTTCAACTGGTGCAGATCTTCGTCGATGACCACATCCCCGATCTCAATTCGCGACTGCCCAGCGGGTTCCGAAGGCGCGCCTGAGCGCTTGAGCATTTTGCTAATCCTAAGCATCAACTCATTGGTATTAAATGGTTTAGATACATAATCTTCGGCTCCGGCTTCTAAGCCTTTAATTCGGTCCTCGACCTCACCGCGCGCACTCAGAAATATGACGGGAATATCCTTCATCGAAGGATCCGCGCGGACAATGCGGCATAACTGTATGCCGCTGAGTTCGGGCATCATTATATCCAAGAGCATCAAGTCTGGTTCAAACTCGCGCACTTTGACAACAAAGCCCAAGGGATCGTTTAATGTCGCTACGCGATACCCTTCTTGCTCAAGTCTATACTGTAAAAGTTCAGTAACGTCAGACTCATCGTCTACGACCAAAACACGATGCATTTTTTGCGCGCTCATACTTGTTTATAATCAGCTATGCAAACAGTTTGATTTTAAAGGCCTAGAAATTTAGGACGACTTAATAAAACCACCTGTTTTACCAAAAAACATGATGGGTCAACGCTTAAACCCAAGTCTAAACCCTTTCCGGCCGATTTAACTCGGATGAGACTCCGCCGTAACACAACTGAGACAATCGACCAGAAGGCTTTTCCGTTGAAATTGTTTGTTAGTGCGACTTTTCGCCAGAGCGAGCCTCCAGATGCACCATTAGAATGCTGATGTCTGCGGGGTTCACGCCACTGATACGACTCGCCTGCCCCAAAGAGCTTGGAGCAATCTCGACCAGCTTCTGAGCGCTCTCGCTGCGTAGCCCCTTAACTTCGGTAAAATCAAAGCCCTCTGGTAACTTGATCTTGTCAATATGCTTTAGTTTTTCGATCTGCTTCAGTTCGCGATCTAAATAACCTTTAAAAACTACACGGTAATGCACCTCTTCGCGAACTTCCTTAGATTCCCCCTTCATGGCGTCGGGGAAGTCCTCCTGGGAATGAGATCGCCGCAAATGTAAAGCATAGCTCTCCCCTGCTCTGCGTTCTGACTCAAGACGCTCTGTCCATTCAAGCACCTTTGACGACTTCTCCTTTATTTTTATAAGTCGTTCTTCATCAACGAGTTGCAGTCTATCAATCGTATCGACTAAGCGCAACTCTGCACTCGGATGGTTAAACAGAAGCCTGTGTTCCGCGCGGCTAGAAAACATACGATATGGTTCCTTCGTGCCCTTTGTCACTAAGTCATCGATGAGCACTCCAAGGTAAGCTTCGTGACGCTTCAAGACCAAGGCCTCCTGCCCACGAATCTTTTGCACAGCATTGACGCCTGCGATCAGCCCCTGCCCCGCCGCTTCTTCGTAGCCTGAGGTGCCGTTGATCTGACCCGCAAAGAAAAGGTTCTCCACCTTCTTGGATTCCAATGAAGGAAAAAGCTGCGTCGGAGGGGCAAAATCATACTCCACTGCATAAGCTGGCCTCAGCATGTGGACATCCTCTAAACCCTCGATGCTTCGCAGCATATCTAACTGCACTGCAAAAGGTAAACTCGTAGACAGCCCGTTAATATACCATTCGTTAGTGTTACGCCCTTCAGGCTCTAGGAAAAGCATGTGGCGCTCTTTATCAGCAAAGCGGACGAATTTATCTTCAATACTGGGACAGTAACGCGGCCCTGTGCCTTCGATCTGTCCAGAATACATGGGAGAAAGATGTAGATTGTCCTCAACCACCTGCCGCGTGTCCGCCCCCGTGTAAGTCATCCAACAGGACACCTGATCCTGGCCAGGCAACCACCCCAGCTTTCGTTGATGCGGCTGTTCCACGTGGAACAGTTCGTGTTCCGAGTCTAGGGCGCCCTTCTCCGATTGTTCCACGTGGAACACGTTTTCGATTCCACGAGTATCGTAAAACGCAAAAAGCGTCGGGTCTGAATCGCCCTTCTGCTCTTCTAGGTGACTAAAATCAATGCTACTGCCAAGAATCCGCGCTGGTGTGCCAGTCTTCAGGCGCTCTAGCTCAATTCCTGCCTCCAAAAATGACCCAGAAAGCCCTTCCGCCGAAAAATCGCCCATTCGCCCGCCTTTATTCGTATTCTTACCTACATGCATTAAGCCACGAAGAAATGTGCCCGTCGTGACAACCACGGTCTTCGCGTAAAATTCAACTTCCAGATTAGTCCGAACGCCAACTACCTTATCGCCTTCATAGATAAGACCTTGGACCATGGCCTGAAAAAGGTCTAAGTTATCCTGCAACTCAATCACATGCTTCATGCGGTATTGGTAAGCCTTCTTGTCGCATTGCGCTCTAGGCGCCTGGACAGCAGGTCCCTTAGAAGCATTCAATAGACGAAACTGAATCGCTGTGGTATCTGTGTTGATTGCCATCTCGCCGCCAAGTGCGTCGATCTCTCGAACCATGTGACCTTTGGCTTGGCCGCCAATTGCAGGGTTACAGCTCATTTGAGCGATCGTATCGAGGTTACCAGTCAGCATCAGCGTGTCGGCACCAAGCCGCGCAGAGGCTAGGGCGGCCTCGCAACCCGCATGACCAGCTCCACAGACAATCACGTCATAGGGTTGGGCTTTCCCAAACTTTAATCCTGAGCTCATTTACCGATACAAAATTGTTTAAAAAGCCTATCGAGCATGCGCTCATTATCGACACGTCCAACGACTTGCCCAATGTGTTCTACTGCCTCACGCATGTCAGCCACAATCAGCTCAGAGTGATCGCCTAATTTCAACTTAGATGATGCAAGTTCCAGTGCATCAACAGCTTCTCCAAGTGATGCGGCGTGGCGCGCGTTAACCACCACGCCATCATTCTGCCCATGCGTCAGACTAGCATCAATAGATTTCTGCCAGATTTCGCGCAGATCCGCGAGACCCTTCCGCTTGAGGAGGGAAGTGCGTACATGCTGTAGATCCGGCAGGAAATCAGCACACGATTGAGCGCTGGGCAGATCTGTTTTGTTCTCGATCACGATCGTATTAGCCGGATTAATTCGCTGCAGTAAAGAATCCGGCAAAGTGGGGTAGGGCAGGTTGGCATCAAGCACGAGCAAGAAGAAATCCGCTGTCTCGGCTTGCTCAATCGTGTGGTCAATGCCGATCTTTTCAATCGCGTCGCCGGCCTCATGTAAGCCCGCTGTATCCAAAATCTCGATACGCCATGACCCCAGCATCATAAAGGCCGAAATGTAATCACGTGTTGTGCCTGGTATATCACTAACAATGGACCTTTCGGCGCCTGTAAGTGCATTAATCAAACTACTTTTGCCTACGTTAGGTTCGCCAATAATTAAGGTCTTAATTCCCTCGTGAAGTAGGGCGGAGTAGCGCTGCGTTTCAATCAAATCGCCCATCTCTTCAATCAGTTTTCGGAGTTCGGAAGCAGGGCCCACTTGGTCCTCACCCGGCAGATCTTCTTCAGGGAAATCTATGTAGGCTTCAAGCTGCGCCATTACACCAAGCAGGCGCTCAGTCAGCTCACTCATCTTGCGACCAACCGACCCATGCAACTGGCGTTGTGCCACTTCAAGGCTGCGGTCAGAACGTGCACGAATCAAATCAGATATGGCCTCAGCCTGGCTCAAGTCCATGCGACCATTTAAGAACGCTGTGCGCGTAAACTCACCTGGCTCCGCGGGACGGCATCCGCGCGCCATTAAATCCGCCAGGATTTTCTGAACAATCATGGGGTTTCCGTGAGGCGCTATTTCTAGCATTGATTCGCCTGTAAATGATTGGCCATCAGTATAATAGGTAATAACGCACTCGTCGATTTGTATTCCATTAACATCGATATACTTAGCAAAATGCGCATAGCGCTTTTTGAGCGGCTGACTGCGCTGTGTGATCGCAAGAGCCAGTTCCGCACAAGCGGGCCCAGACAAGCGAATCAGCGCAATGGCAGATTCGCCTGAAGGCGATGAGAGTGCTACAATTGTGTCAGCGGCAGGCATGGAACAGGCTAAGTTCACCGAATCCGCGATTGCGTCAAGTGAGTACGTAGCGCGCCAGCTTCCTTTCGCCAAAATTTGCCTAGAGGCGAGGCTAAATCGAATAAGCTAAGGCGCTACAATTGCCCGATGACTGATGAACGAAATCGATCTATTTTTGCTTCAACAAAGGCCTTCACAGTAGGTGCATCATCTTCAATCAGCGGCGTCAGGTCCATTGCGAACCACAACTGATCAAGCGTATCAACCGAATGAGAATCGTAGAAGGTCGCATTCGCACGGCGGCGGCCAATGACGGCCTTTCCGTAGTCTTTACCCCCAGTAATCTGCGAGGCGAAGCATGCATTCAGTTTCTCAGCTAATTCGGGATAAGGACTCACATCAAGCGCGATCTTATCCTCCGGCTCAAGCCAGTCGAGATCACGCCAAACTTCACAGCCGTAGACCTTCTTTGGGCGAGAGTAGGGCGGAATCCTAAGCAGCGCTTCAATCACTGCGTGAAATACAGCCACGTGAGTGGCGTGCTTGTCGGCGGGATTGTGCGTATAGAGCACTTCTGGCTGAGTGTAGATTAGATGTTGCTCCAATTGATCGACTAATTTGCCACGGGTTGCGGGATCCTTAGTTGCCGCGCTAGTAAAGCCAAGCTGCCCTACATAACTGTATTGGCCGATTTCCGCCGCACGGCGTTGCTCGTCGGCACGGATCGCTTGCATCTCGGCGTCCGTCTTACCAGCAAAGGCTCCGGAGCGAGCACTACCGCCACCATCTGTGCAGGTGATCCCACTAAACCACGCGCCATCTTGACCATAGCAGGTGGCGATGCCATGAAAGGCCATAAATTCCAAGTCGTCTTGGTGCGCGCCAATGCCGAGGTGAGAGGTGCGCGCTTGTGCTTCGGGGGCACTGATCTGGTCAGGAATAAAGAGGTCGATATTCGCGTGCATAGATAAAGTTAGCGGGAGCATGTCCATCGCCGCAAGAACCTTTGCCACTGCTAACATACGTAGAGCCGCTCCTTGACTTTAATTAAGGTGAGCCAAAACATCCACCAATGGCTAAATTTACGATTGGACAACGCTGGATCAGCGAAACGGAGCCAGAGCTCGGGCTCGGGATAGTGGAAGAAGTCTCCCCGCATCAGCTTAAACTCGCTTTTCCGGCGTCTTCGGAAGCCCGGCTCTATGCACGAGCCAATGCGCCCATTAAGCGCGTCGAATTTTACGTGGGCGACACCATTCACTCCCAAGGCGGTGAACCCGTCGTGATCGAGGCGGTGAAAGTGGAGGAGGGGATCATAACCTATCTTGCTGGGGCGGTCAAAATCACAGAAATGGATCTCGCAGATACGATCAGCTTCAGCAAACCCGAAGATCGCCTCATCCGGGGACAAATTGATCAATCGTCCGCCTTCAACTTGCGCTACGAGGCCATCACCCGACTTGCAGATGCCAAACAGTCGGACGTGGCTGGATTCGTAGGCGGGCGTATCGACCTGATTCCACATCAACTTTACATCGCCTCTGAAGTCGCTAGCCGCTACATGCCGCGTGTCTTGCTCGCAGACGAAGTCGGTCTCGGCAAAACGATTGAAGCTTGCTTGATCTTGCACCGACTCCACCTCACAGGTCGAGCAGAGCGCATCCTCATCGTGTTGCCTGAGTCGCTCGTCCATCAATGGTTAATCGAGTTGCTGCGCCGCTTTAACCTATGGTTCACGCTGGTCGATGCGGCGCATTGTGAATCCGTCACCTCTGTGGACGAGGCAACCAATCCCTTCAACACTGAACAGCTCGTGATATGCAGTATTAAGACGCTACTAGAGCATCCGCTTTGGGCAGATTGTGCGTTGTCGGCGAAATGGGACATGCTCGTAGTCGACGAGGCACACCACCTCGAATGGACGCCCCAAGTCGTCAGCCCGGAGTATCAAGTGGTCGAGGGTCTAACAAAAAGGAGTCGCGGCTTGTTACTGTTGACCGCCACACCCGAGCAACTCGGCGCGGAAGGACACTTTGCCCGTCTCCGTTTGCTCGATCCTGAGCGTTATCCTGATCTGGATAAATTTCGTCAAGAACAGTCGGGATACTCTAAGGTCGCGGCGGTGGCCAACAAGATGTTAGCCCGTAAAAAGCTAAGCTCTGAAGATCTCAAATATCTTCGTGAAGTCTTCGAAGAATACACCGACGACGAGTTTAATACACACCTCGAAGACCAGCAATCCATGCTAGAAGAGCTAGTCGATCGACACGGCACGGGGCGTGTGATTTTCCGTAACTCGCGTGACTCGCTAACTGGCTTCCCAAAAAGGGAAGGGCTGCCATCTGCACTCATGCCGCGCGCGAAGCTACCAAAGGAAGCGCTTGAAAAACGCCTACTCCATGAGTTTGAACTCGATACGTCTAAAGGCAAGGAAGAGGCCGAGCCCTACGACTTTCGCCACGGCCCACGCATCTTGTGGTTGGCCGAACTAATTAAAGACCTCGGAGAAAATGAGAAAGTTCTCCTCATCTGCTGCACTCGCGAAAAGGTGCAAGCGATCCACGACGCACTACTCGAAGAAATCAACGTCAAAGCTGGCCTTTTCCACGAAGAACTGACGCTGCTTCAGCGCGACCGCAATGCGGCATGGTTTGCTGAGGCCGACGGCGCGAAAATTCTCCTCTGCTCAGAGATTGGCAGTGAAGGACGTAACTTTCAGTTCGCCCACCACCTCGTGCTCTTCGACTTACCACTCAACCCCGAATTACTCGAACAGCGCATTGGCCGTCTTGACCGAATCGGGCAGACCGAAACCATCCAAATCCACATTCCATTCCTAAAGAATAGTTGGACAGAACTACTCATGCGCTGGCACCACGAGGGCCTAGACGGCGTCGAGCATTCACTCAAAGGCGGCTATGCCTACCTGAACGAGTTTGGAAAGTGTCTACGCTCGCTGGGGCCACGCTACCACATCGTCGATAAAAATACGCTGGCCGAGGCCGACCAACTGGTCGAGGAAAGCAAGGTGTTCCGCGAAGACCTAGAGAAGCAACTTAGCCAAGGGCAGGATCGGCTCATCGCGCTGAACTCCTTTAGTAAAGAAGCCTCCGACAAGCTCGTCGGGCACATCCGCGCCCTCGATGCCGACCGCACGCTCGACCAATTTATGAATCGCATCTTTGATCACTTCGGCGTGACCGTCGATGATGTCGATACTCGCACCTTCCGTCTTACGCCGGGACAGTTGTTTACCGATTCCTTCCCCTGCTTGCCGGAAGAGGGGACCACTGTGACTTGCGACCGCACTCGTGCACTTGGTCGCGAAGATATCGGTTTCCTGACATGGGATCACCCTATGGTCCGCGGCGCGATCGATCTCACGCTCAGCTCGGAAAAAGGTAACAGCTCTATCGTCGTCTGGAAAGATCCCAGTGTCCAAGCGCCCGCTATTTTGATCGAGGCCATCTATGTGCTCGAGAGCGTCGCACCACCACGTCTCCACGTGGATCGCTTTCTGCCCCCAACACCGGTGCGCGTGCTCGTAGATCTCAGCGGCAAGGATTGCAGTCAGCAATTCACACACGACACTATTAACAAATACTGTGGCGACGAAGAGGTCTTCCGCCTCAAGCAAGACCCTGCGCTACTCCAAGCCCTCGTTCCAGAAATGCTAAGCGCAGCAGAAAAGCACGCTAACACTCAAAAATCAGTTCGGCTCACAACCGCCATGAATCAAGCCCACGAACGGCTCGACGGAGAAGCCAGTCGCTTAAAGGAGCTACAAAAGGTGAATCCCAACATCCGGCAGGAAGAAATCAAAATTGCAGAAACAGTCATCGCGGATGTGACACGCCATATCGCCAAGGCGCACTTGCGCCTAGATGCGGTGCGACTCATCCTAGGCGAACCTGCTTAATCAAAGGGCAAATCACACCAAGGAGTCGTGAGGCTGGTTAATTTCAAGTCGTGGTGCATTCGCGCGTCGCAAGCGAACACACCATAATTAAGCTAAAACAAGTCCTTTTGTGACTTAACTTTCCCGGCTGAAGTCTCATCCAGCTCATCCTCATCGTGCAGATGCCTAGGCGCGCGGCTAACGTTTTCGCTAAGACTCGCCTCACATTCTGCCACGATCCCATCGCAAATCGAGCGCACGTGCATGCGCAGCCATTTGGAAGTAGTGCTCTTTTCCGTGTAGTCAGCCGGGCCATAGGCATGGATACGCCCCGCGTGAAGCAGAGCATCGTTTTGCGCAAATTCAGCTTCACTCTCGGGATTGAAGACTGCGTAAGTCTTACCGCCATTGCTTTTAACGACTGAAAACACAGGCACGTCACTCGGCCCATCCGCCGTGTATATCATCCGATCCATCGGTATGCGGCGATCCACCCGGTCCATCGAAGCGTTCACATCAATTGTCGGATTTTTGTTACTGCCCTTATTGATCTCAAAAATGTAGCGCGTCTTGATGGTATTATCGACGATCGTACCAATCTGGCTAATCTCAAACTCCATTTGTAGCGGGAACTCATCTTGGTTGGAATAATTTGGTGGCAGCGGTGCCTCAATAAATTCGCAGCCGTAGATCCCATCTACATGGGGTGCAATCATACTGCCTTTGATCATTTCTGCCAATCCTGTGCTAATGATATAGTGCTCCAGCTTGATGTTATGCTTTTTATATTCTGGCCGCGATTCCGTCACGGCCTGCAAGCGGGTAAAAAGATCGGGTAAGCCGTCGTAAAATCGCAGCTCTTTACCCAGTTCGCGAAGGCGCTGATTGGTCAAGCCCTTGAGGCAGCCGTTTTTTACGAAACTAATCAAGTGGTTCAGATAGATCGTATCGTAAGAGACGCGCGTGCCACGTTTGGCATAAATATCGGGCAGGGCGTTGACCTCTTTCCAAAATTGCTCCTCGTCGATCCCAAAAGCTTCAAAGATAGGCGCCTGCATGTAGCCAGGAATGAGCGTCTTGTCAAAATCCCAGATACAAGCGACAATGTTTTGGCGGTGAAGGTTCTTTTTCGTCATTGCAGGTAGAACTCGACTGTTATGAGCTATAGCTTTCACTGCAACGCATAATTCAAACGCTGTTTCTTAACGATGCACACAATTCCCGACATAGCCCCTTTCCGCGATAAACTCAGCGATCTGAACGAGCAGATGGCCGATCCTGACTTCTACTCCGACCAGCGCCGCGCGGCCGACGTCTCCCGCGAACAAATGCGCCTCAGCACGCTCGTCGAAAAGTTCGAAGCCTACCACAGCACCGTCGAGCAACTCAAAGAAAACCAAGCCATGGCCGCCGATGATTCCGTCGAAGCCGAGCTACGCGAGATGGCCGAGGAGGAAATCGAGCCTCTCGCCAACGAGCGCGACCGCCTCGCCAACGACGTGCTCCGTTTCATGATCCCCCCTGATGCCACCGACAGTCGTAACTCCGTTATGGAAATACGCGGTGGTGCTGGTGGCGACGAGGCCAATATCTTTGCTGGTGATCTCTTCCGTATGTATAGCCGTTACGCGGAAACGCGTGGCTGGCGGGTCGAGATCATGAGCTCAAGCCCCGCCGATGTGGGTGGATTTAAAGAAATCATTTTTAACATGACGGGCGAAGAGGCCTACAAGTTTCTTAAATTCGAAAGCGGCGTCCACCGCGTCCAGCGCGTACCCGCGACCGAGACCCAAGGCCGCATTCATACCTCCACCGCTACCGTAGCTGTGCTTCCCGAAGCCGAAGAAGTGGACGTGCAGATCAACCCGCAAGATCTGGATATCTCAACCATGCGCGCCAGTGGGGCAGGGGGCCAGCACGTGAATACGACTGACTCCGCTGTCATGATGGTGCACAAGCCAACTGGCGTCACTGTTTACTGCGCCGACGAGCGCTCGCAGATCAAAAACCGCGCCAAAGCCCTCACGGTGATGCGCTCACGCCTACTCCAAGCTAAAGTAGATGAGGAACACGCCAAATACGCCGCTGAGCGCAAAGGCCAGATCGGCACAGGTGACCGCTCCGAGCGCATCCGAACCTATAATTACCCCCAGGGCCGCCTGACCGACCACCGCATCGGCCTCAGCCTCTCCCTCCCAACTGTCGTCGAAGGCGACTTGGACGACTTGATTGACGCCCTTCAAAATTACGACTATGAGGCTCGCATCCAGAATCTGTTGGAAAAACAGACCCTCTGAGGCGAAATCAAATGCTCACCATTCGAGAAATCAAAGAGCGGACAGAGGCTTTCTTTAAAAAAAAGAGCGTCCCTAACGCCAAGCTCGATACAGATATCTTAATCGCACACTCGCTTGGGATTAAGCGTCTCGATATTTACCTTGATCTCGACCGCCCGCTAACTGAAGCGCAACTCACAGACCTACGGTCTCTGGTCAAACGAAGGGCATCGCGTGAGCCGCTGCAGTATATTATAGGCAACACGGAATTTTACGGCCTCACGCTTAAAGTCGATCCGCGCGCCCTCATCCCGCGGCATGAGACTGAAGAGCTAATTGAATTGATCGTAGAACGACTGAAGGCGCCACCAAAACGTGTCCTAGATTTGGGCACTGGTAGCGGCGCCATTGCTTTAGCCCTCGCTTCGAGATACTCGGACGCTGAAGTCACCGCAACTGATCAAAGCGAGGAAGCCATCACGCTCGCCAAAGAAAATGCGCTTGCGCTAAATTTATCCAGTAGAGTCACCTTTATCAAAGGGAATTGGTTCGAGCCGCTAGATGAAGGCGCGCGCTTTGATCTTATTGTTTCCAACCCGCCTTATTTAACCGAAGCTGAAATGCAGACTGCCGAACCAGAGGTGATTGATCACGAACCACACAACGCACTCGCCTCAGGACAAGAGGGTCTGGATGACCTGGGTCTACTATTCAAAAGTGTCCCTAAACATTTGGCTGAAGGTGGTCTACTGGCATTAGAGACCGGGATCGGGCAAGCAGACGCGATCAAAGCAATGGCATCAAAAGTCTCACTTCATGGGCAAAGCGTCGAAGACCTCAGCGGGCGCCTGCGATTCTTCTTTGCTTCATAGCAAAAGGCAGGGGAGCGACTTGTCACATTCGCTAAGGATTAGTTCTCGGCATTGGCGGTATCCGTAAATGAAGCCACTAGGGTCCCTCTACTCTTGGCAGATTCACTTCCGTCCATTCCAGAAATTGGGCAGCTGCAGCAACGGCTGTTCGTACGGGCTGTCCGCCCGCAGCACGCACCGTATCTTCTTCAAACTTCTCAAAAACCCGCACAATAACTTCAACTGGTGAATCTTTCAAATAATTTAGCGCCAATTGCGCATCGCGAGTCCGCCGCATTGAACAAAAGACTACCTTCGCCTCCAAACAATGCGCACGCTTCAATGTATGCACGTCGGAACCATCCCCATGCACACAGGGGATACCTTGCGCAATCAGTTGACGGATCACGCCCGCATCTTCATCCACTACTACCATGGAAATACCGCGCTCCTTCAGGGCATAAGCAGTACGTGGCCCCGCCCGTCCATAGCCGAGTAACACGGCGTGGTTTTGCATCACATCACAAGCCGCCTCGCCACTTCGATAGCGAGGGTGCCACTTAACGAGTCGCAATGCCACACTCTCGCGAGAGATTAGCGGGGTCATCGCCATCGTGCTCACTGTAATCAATGCGATCATAGAGAAGAGCTCTGGTGTAATCTGTCCCGAAGCCACTCCTGTTAGTGCCAGCAAAAGAGAAAACTCGCTGGTCTGCGAAAGTAATAAGCCCGTCTCGACTGCTGCACGACTGGAGTAACCCACCAACTCGGCTATGATTGCGACAAGAAAAACTGTTACAAGGATCAGCACGACGATAAAGACAAGGCTGTGCCCAACAATTTCCAAACTAGGTATCGTTAAAAAGGCGCCTGCACTGATGAAAAACAGAGCGAGGAAAAAGCCTGATAAAGAACCCAACATCCCGCGCACCAAGCCATTCATAGGAAAGGCTGAAATGGCAAAGCCTGCAAAAAATGCGCCCACCAAAAATGGAAGATCTAACAAGTAAGCCATTGTTGAAAAGGCAAAGAGCGCCGCCAGCGCGCCTAGCATCAACTCTTCATCGTCCAGCTTCATTCGCCTGACAACAAATGGCACTAGCCAGCGGTGGACCCCAAGCGCAAAGATTCCCAACGCGAGTGCATTGGCCACGCCATTACAAACCATCAACCACCCTTGGGGCGACTTGAGTAGCGCCACCATAATCAAGACGATAAAGATATCTTGCAACAAAAGCACCCCGAGCACTAAGCGGCCATAGGGTTCGAACATTTGGCGACGTTGCTGCAAATGGCGCACCACAACCAATGTTGAGCTGGCCGAAAGCGCGCAGCCCAAATAAAGAGCATTCATCCAATCATAACCAAGAAAAACCGCCGTTAACGCACCACAGACTCCCAGCATAAAAAACTGCGTTAGCGCCAAAATCGTAATCGCGCGGGTTCGCCCACGCATCCTCCTAGGACTTAGCTCGACACCTGCAGTAAAGACGAGTACTGCGAGTCCAATTTGGATCATTTCCGCGATCAACTCTTGCGGCACCTTGTAGTCCACATAGCCTGCCAGCATACTCAGGCCCGCGCCGCCCAACAAGAGTAATGGAATCGCAGGAAGCCGCAAAAGCCTAGAAAGGCCAAAGGCAATCGCCGCCGCCAGTAGAAGTATCGCGATCGCCGTCATACGGGGATGTCCTCCTCGTTCTTATCAACACGCTCTATTTGATCAAATATTGCCAACTGCTCACGCACGGCATCAAAGGCAGGCATGAACATATAGGCCGTGTCCAAATCCAGCAAATCCTCAACCACTGAAATATCAAAAGCGTGGATCGCACATGGTACTCCCGCCGAGCGACAACGATAGGCCAACAGATGATTAGTGTCCTCAATCTGAAGTGCCGAGATAACCAATCTCGCACGGCTTAGCCCTATTTCTTCGACCGCCGATTCATACTCCACGCTGCCAATCAAAGTTTCCGCGCAATTTAGCCCTTCCAATTTTCTTGGGTCAGTGTCGATCGCTAAAACTGTTTCGCCCCGAGCTGAAAGTTGTTTCACAACCTCCCGCCCAAGTGCGTTCATTCCTACCACGATCACATGACCCTCGTATGAGTGTTGCTCTTCCGTATCGGGTTCTTGTTTCGCTTTAAAAAATTTCAAAGCACCCAGCTTCTGGAAAGCGCCATAAAGCGGATCACTGTATAAGATGAGATAGGACGAAATCGCGATGGTCAATATTCCCACCATCCCGCCAAGAGAGACCACTCTGCCTTCGATCAAACCAGCACCCGCTCCAAGGCCGAGCAGGATGAAAGCAAACTCACTTACCTGGCCACTCGCCGTCGCTGCTTGAAAAGCAGTGTATTCGCTATAACGCAATCTACTCAAAATTATAAAAACAATTAAAGGTTTCGCGATAATAACGAAAACACTCAGGCCGAGGGCATACTTCCAAACTTCACCCAACACAGAGATGTCCATCTGGATTCCTAGCGTGACAAGAAAGACCGCCACAAAGAAAGTCATTAATGGATGCAGTCGCCGATGTAGATCTTCATGGATCGGCAACTGCGCGATTGCAATACCTGCAAGAAAAGCACCAATCTCGACCGAGAGGTGAAATTGGTGCGCTAGCAATACGACCAGAAAGCACCAGCAGAGCGCCCAGATAAAGACAGTGTCTGGAGAGCGTGAGGCCCAAGCAAACGGTTTCGGTAGTACATATCGCGATGCGAACAGTGAGACTAAAAGAAGTAGGGCCATCCCAGCGAATGCGATACCTAAGCTCTTCGTGAGTGTGACCATCTCAAAGGGTTCGTCGCCGCCAGAGCCTAGCCCGCTCAAAATCGTCAGTCCGATGATGACCACGATATCCTGTGCCAAAAAAAGAGAGATCGCAATGCGCCCGAAGAGTCGACTCGTCGCGCCCTTCTGGTCGAGCAGCTTGATCACCACCACAGTACTACTAAAGGTAACCGTAGCTGCGAGAAAGACACATTCCATTACGCTAAATCCCATCAAGGTCGAAATAACATAGGCCCCTGCTGCCGTCACTGGCACTTGCAGACCACCAAGAATAATGGCTACGCGACCAAGGTCTTTGATCTTTTGCAGGCTCAACTCAAGGCCGACAAGAAAGAGAAGTAGGGCAATGCCGAGCTCCGAAATCAACTCCAGCGAATGATCTAACTGCACAATCCCTAGTCCTGGCCCTAGAACCATGCCCGCTATAATATAGGCAACAATTGAGGGCATCTTCACTAGCTTACCAAGAAAGGCAAAACCCGCAGCCGTAATAACAATAAAGCCAAGATTTAGCAGGAGCGTGAGTTCGGAGGCGTGCATTAATCTACAGTATTGTAGCTGCCAAAAATGACGCAATCTATAAGCCAAGGAAACACCTACTATTATAGATAGAATTTAAACCTTGTCCTGCAGTCTGCTACCTTCATTCGACGTCGCGCCTTGGATACGCGCCATCGCTTCTCCGATCAGATAGATAGAACCCGTCAATAGGATAGTGTCGCCTGACTTGCCGACTGCGCAACGGCCAGGTTTAGGGAAGAGGGTGGAAAGATCGCTTTCAATGGCGTCACGATCTAGGCAACTTTTTAAAAATGCGGTCGATGTCGCGCGGTCTTGATTAGGTGCGACTAGGTAGAGCTCGCGAGCGTATTGAGAGACGACCGCCATGAGGCTTTGGGCGCGGTCTTCTCCGAGAGTGCCCGCGATAATAATCGGTTGTTCGGTAAAGCTGGAGAGGTTTTGTTTCAAGGCAGCAGCGCCCTCGGGATTATGAGTCGCATCGAGGATGAGCTTGCGCCCGTCAAGTTCAAGCGTCTGCCAGCGGCCTGCCCATTCGACCTGTTCGAGTGCGGTCGTAGATCGAACGGGGAAGCGCTTGGACAGAATCTCGATCGCATAAGTGGCGAGCCCTGCATTCCAGCGCTGGAAGCCACCCGCTAGATTGGTATGCGGCAGACCTGTCTCATCGGGAAAACGGTCGACAAGCGCGTAAAGCTTACAGCCTCGATCATTAGCCACGCGCCGGACAAGCGCATCGGCCTCAGGGGGAAGTTTACCCATAAGAACAGGTTTTCTAGGTTTGATGATACCCGCTTTTTCGCCCGTTATTGCCGTGAGTGTATCTCCGAGTATGTCACAGTGATCAAGGCTAATAGTGGTGATGATACTTAGCTCAGGATCGACAACATTGGTCGCGTCCAGCCGACCACCAAGTCCTGTCTCGATGCAAGCGATATCTACTGACGCCCTCGCGAAACTAAGGAAGGCCATTGCCGCAATAAACTCAAAGAAAGTGGGGTGTAGGTTGGGATCGTTCTTAGCTAGCTCAGTTGCGATGGGGCGAAGTTGCTCGGTGTATCGAATGATCTCGAGCTCGGAAAGTATTTGTCGGTCAACCTGAACGCGTTCACCGATATGGACAAGATGTGGCGAACTAAAAAATCCAACCTTGTATCCATTATCTCTATACATTGCTTCTAGCATTGCGCAGACCGAACCTTTGCCGTTGGTTCCGGCTACGTGTATAACAGGGAACTTCTGCTCTGGGTTCCCTAGCGCCTCAACAAGTAAGTGCATGCGCTCTATGCCATACTTAGAACCTCTGTTTTTTAGCGCGTAGAGGTAATCGAGAATGTCCGAGTAATCAGGCATGGAATTTTGATTACGGGAAATATTTTACATAGTTAATTTAAGCCTACTTCCTTGCGCCGTAGAGCGCCTTCATTAAGTTGATCATGCGGTCGCGCATTTCGAGACGGGGCACGATTATATCAACTAGCCCGCGTTCGAGCAGAAATTCAGAGGTTTGGAAGCCTTCAGGTAAATCTTGTTGGGTAGTCTCTTTGATCACACGAGGGCCTGCAAAACCAATAAGAGCTTCGGGTTCAGCGATAATTACATCGCCCAGCGATGCGTAACTTGCCATGACACCAGCCATGGTCGGATTCGTCAAAATCGAGAAGTAGGGTAGCCCGGCCTCGCTCAACCTTGCGAGTGCGGCGCTTGTCTTAGCTAGTTGCATCAGGCTAAGAATACCTTCCTGCATGCGTGCGCCACCCGACGCGGATACAATGATCACGGGACAGCTCTTCTCTACGCCACGCTCGATGGCACGGGTAATCTTCTCGCCTGCTGCGGAGCCAAGGCTTGCAGCCATAAAGCGAAAATCCATCACTGCGATACTCATGGGCATGCCTCCCATTTCACCCATTCCAGAAATGACGGTATCCGTCTCCTTCGTCTTGGCCTGGTTTTGCTTCAGCTTTTCAGGATAGGAGGAGGTAGCGTTGAACTCCAAGGGATCGAGCGAATACACCCCGATGTCCATCTCTTCAAAAGTGCCCTCATCCAGCATTGAGGCGATACGGTCCCGCGCCTTTAGTGGAAAATGATAGCCGCTATTCGGGACAACCATGAGGTTTTCCTTGAGGACGCGGTTGTAGATGATCTCGCCGGTCTTAGGACATTTGGTCCATAGATCCTTGGGGATGTCTTTTTTCTTAACAGTGACGGTCGAATACTGAGGTTTTCCGAAGAGTGCCATAATTTGACAAATTTGAATTAAAAATGAGTGAAAAAAGCTCTAGTAGAACCTAGCCATGGCCAAGGGTGGCCACTTTTATTTGGGTCGCGCCTGCTTCGAGTAGGACAGCGGCACAAGAGTTTAGCGTCGATCCCGTAGTAAATACGTCGTCTATTAGAATGTAAGTTTGATTTGAGATTACAACGGCATCGGAAGCCAAAGCAAAGGCATTTTTTACATTTTGGTGACGCGCAGTACGGCTTAATCGGGTCTGTGTTTGTGTATACATCTTGCGAACGAGTAACTCTTGTAAGCCTTTCGCCATGGTGGCATCGTTTAGACTCTTTGCGATCACTAGGCTTTGATTAAAGCCACGCTCGCGCTCTTTTGTTGGATGAAGAGGCACGGGAACTAGAATTGCGCCATCAAAATAGCCTTTATAAGAGGGTATCTTTGCGATCATCAACCTTACATCCTCCAGCACATAGAAACCAGATTGATATTTCAATGCGTGGATAATTGAACGGGCGGGGCCCTTTGCTAAAAAGAGAGTTTTTCCTTGCTCAAAGAGAGGGTCAAGTTCTGCGCAATGGGGACAGATGCGTGGACCCGCTAACATTCCAAAAAAAGGATATCCGCAAGTCGAACAGCTCGGTGGTTTAGAGAGAAAGAGCTCGCGGCTACAAGCACTGCAAAGAAAACGGTAGTCCGAATATTCCACAGCGTCACCACAATGCAAGCAGCTCCTCGGAAAAAAGATCTCAAACAGCGGTTGCGTGAGTTGCTTCAGAAATGAAGTTAGTGGCATAGAGTTAGCGTGATCCTTTCATCACCATCACAACACCGCTTTTGCTTATCCGGACTATACAAGTTTAATGCGTCACTGGTTCCGCACAATAATACATCCTTTGTTGCGGGCTAGTTAATCCCACAGGTTCATGGGAACAGATTGAAGCCTAATAAAAAATACTATGCATTTTGCTCGGCACGCGCTTTAATTCGCCTATCAGCTTCGATAATGATCGTTTCGCAGCCTTTAAATTTGTGCTCGTCTAAACAAAGGCGGCGCTGCTTACCGCCTTCCTCATAAATACCGTAGGCAATGCTCTTGTCCTTCCATTTTTTGCGATCGATTGCTGTGATTGAATCTAGTTCAACCCGTTGACCTGAAGCGCCGATCACAACGTCACCTTCCGCGCGGACTTGCAACGTGTGGTTCCAAGCGATCCATACTCCATGCAGCAGCGCTACGATCATCATTGTCCAACCAATTACGCGCTGCTCTTTAATATCGCCGTCAGTGCGCTCTTTAGGAATAATACGTTTATAATTCATTTCACGCGCATGACGCTCCCAAGCTAAACGGACAGATGTGCTCTCTTCATCCACTGCGTCACCTGCCTCAATTAACGTATCTTTGATTTTTAAATATTCTGCATGGCGCTGAGCCTCGTCAGGCCATAAAATGTAACCATCGTAAAGAAACCATGCCGCGATACCGAAAATCATAAAAAACATGAACAACATGCGCCGACGCCATTGTGTTGAGATACGTGCCACTACTTCCATACGCTCACGATGAAGACAATCTCATTTAAGACAATTCTAATTCACTGTCATGCAAACAGTGAGTCGCTAACTGAGTTGAAGCTTTGGGAGCCTCAATGGAAAACACTTCGCTGATCTATCATAGAAGAAAGTTGGCATTCTACAGTAAATTTAGACTTAGTTTATGGTGGTTTCGTGTCTAAAACAACTGTCCCCGCCCATTTTTACGCAATTATGCAAAATTAATCATAATTATATAGTTTTGGTTTTACCCAAGGGTAGTTAGTTCTGTTCGTATTCATCTTAAACATCGCTCGCTTAGCGAATATTACCGATCCTATACCCATCTTTCCTTGCAACTAAGATAGTGATTCATTTTCTCTTCTCTCAACTCACACTACACACATTATGTCTGAAGTAACTTCTGAAATCGGTCTAATTGGCCTTGCGGTCATGGGCCAAAACTTGGCCCTGAACATAGCCGACCACGGCTTTAAAATTTCTGTCTATAATCGGACAAACTCCAAGATGGAGGATTTTGTTGCGTCCAATCCAAACACACCGGGTGGCCTTGAGGGTTGCGAAACGCTAGAAAGTTTCGTCGCATCATTAAAGCGTCCACGGAAGATTATTATCCTCGTCCAGGCTGGCTGGGCGACAGACAAGGTAATTGAAGGCCTCATACCTCTCCTAGAGGAGGGTGACATCATTATTGATGGCGGAAACGCAAAATGGGGCGATACAATCCGCCGCGAAGAGGAACTCACCCAAAAAGGTCTCCATTTCATCGGTTCCGGTGTATCAGGTGGTGAAGAGGGCGCTCGTTTTGGTCCTTCACTCATGCCGGGTGGTACGCTTGAGGCTTGGACGCATCTCGAGCCGATCTGGAAGGCCATCGCGGCCAAAGTCGACCCTGAAACAGGTAAACCCCTTGAAGGTGCTAAGCCTGGAAAACCTGTTGTTGGTGGCTTTAGTTGCACCGCTCACATTGGTCCAAATGGTGCCGGTCACTACGTCAAGATGGTCCATAATGGCATTGAATACGGCGACATGCAAATGATCTGCGAAGCCTATGATCTCATGCAAAACGTTCTTGGGATGTCACCCGCTGAAATGGGCGACATCTTCACTCGATGGAACGAGGGTGAACTTGACTCCTTCCTTATTGAAATTACCGCCGACATTCTCAAGCAAACTGATCCCATCACGGGTAAACCCTTCGTTGATATCGTGCTAGATACGGCAGGTCAAAAGGGCACTGGGAAATGGACCTCTGTTAATGCCCTCGATATGGGCACACCTGCTCCAACCGTGGCTGAAGCCGTCTTTGCTCGTTGCCTCTCTGCGGTCAAACACGAACGCGTCGCCGCTGAGAAAATCCTCAAGGGTCCCGAGGTTGGGCCTTTTAATGGCGACAAAGCCGAGATGGTTGAAGCGATACGCGAAGCTCTCTACGCATCGAAGATCTGCTCCTATGCTCAAGGCTTTCAACTTATGGCTTACGCGCAAGAAGAGTATAATTGGACACTCAACTTTGGTGAGATCGCGCAAATTTTTCGTGGCGGTTGTATCATTCGCGCGGCCTTCTTGCAAAAAATTACCGAGGCTTATGAGCGCGACGCTAACTTGGCTAATTTACTACTCGACCCCTACTTCTCTGGGGCCATTCACGCCGCCCAGAAGGGCTGGCGTAAAGTTATCGCGCTCGCAGCCGAGTACGGTGTGGCGGTCCCAACATTTAGCTCAGCGCTCTCTTATTATGACGGTTACCGTAGCTCACGCCTCCCGCAAAATCTTTTACAAGCTCAGCGCGACTACTTCGGCGCTCACACCTACGAGCGCACCGACGAAGAGCGTGGCAAATTCTACCACATTGACTGGCCTAAACCTAATCGCCCTCAGCTAGAGATGTAGTTCCTAGCCGCTAAAACTTTCTAAAAAAACTAAGTTTGAGGAACCTTTATTTCTTTATTTTGCGGACGTATGTTGATGGCACTTAAATCCTTTCTGTGGAAATTCAAGTGCCCTGACTTTAAACTATTACGACAAGACGCAATAGAGCTTTTTTAGAAAAACATCGAGCTATTCGAAAGACCTTCCGAAATAAGCCAGAAACCACATTTCTTTCCAAAGGCGGTAGCGACCTTCTTGGGATATTTTCCCCTCCTCTTCTTGCCGAGGGCGGGGTACGAGGAAACCGATTTCTGTATTTAAGCGCTCAAGAATGCGCTGGTGGTCGTTGAGTTCTTCAAGGGCGTCGTCGTCAACTCCGACTGGTTCTACTTTAAGTTTCAATAATCGTTTATTGTGAAGCAACGAGAGTCTTACTAATGAACCTATTAGCGGTTTACGACACATCTCCCAGTTTTCAGGATAGTAACCGCCGTATGGTAACATAAGGTTATCGGTAATAATACGGCCCCCTTCTTTTGCGTGCGTACTGATCGTAAAACAAGCTGTGGCACCACCTTTACGTTTTGGTAGAAAAAGAATCTGAATGCGGGTTAACTGGTCCTGACTTTCGTAAATTGAAGCACGAAGATAGGTGCCTTCAAACAACTCGGCTTTAAGTGCTTTAAGTTGTTGGTAGCTCTCTCTTCGCAACCAATCTTTGAGTTCGATAGATCGTTTGTCGGCCGGCCATTCGTCACCGTCTTTGTTCTCGTAGAATTCCGGAAAGAGTGGTAGCTCGCTTCGGCTGAGTGCTTTAATCGCGATCCAATTATAGCCTGTTTCTATGACAAACCATAAGGCGAAACCTGTCAGAAAGTGCACCCAATCTGGACGTAGGGAAAACTCAAAGGTTTTAAGGGTATAAGCAAAAATTGCCCCAAATAGAAACCATCGAAACCAACGACCCAACACTAGGACAGAGGGAACAC
>CALBPO010000032.1 GCA_937899295.1 uncultured Opitutia bacterium | reverse complement strand
ACCTGGGCATCGAGTTGAGCTTTGGCTTGGCGGCTCATATTTCTAACAGTAAAAAAGATAAAACCAGTAAGGCAAATGCTCTCACATGTTCGAAAAAACCATTCTGTCCGTTTAAATCAGCTATATTGATCATAAAGGAAGCTACTCAACTAAGGGATTCTCCGACGGCATAAAGCGCTCCCAAGAGGGAATTTTTAGTGCTTTTTCCAGGTCTAAAATACGCTCTAGGATAATACCCTTTTGGGCAAAGGGTGTATTCGGCAGTTCAGTATGCAGATTCTTCAGGAAATCGTAAGCCTCTGCATCAAGCCCCTGCTTACGTAGGAGTTCTGCGTGTATGCGGCCCGCAAAATAAGGCGCATTATCTTGCTGTGAGGCCTGAAGGAACCACTTTGCCGCATTGGCATCGTCTTTAAGGCGATTAAGATAAATCTGAGCTTTTTCCAGATAAAGCTTGGCATTACCAGGGTGAAAATCGAGCGCTTGATCAATCAAATCAAAGGCTTGCGTAGATTGTTCCAGATCAATCGCCTGTTGACGCTCGTCTGGAACGTTTGAGTAACCACCCTCCTCACGTATCCGCCAATTGGGTACGTCGTAGGCGATCATGCGGCTGCCATTGATCCAGAAAAAGTCTGGCCTGGGGTCAAGCGTTGTCACCAGTCGCACCATCGAATCAAGTTTTGCGCGGTCTTTGCGTTCCCAGATCGTATTGGTTCGTATCCAAAGGAAATCCGCAAGTATCGCGCGAAAGCCTCCGAGCACACCGATAACCAATCCTTGTCCCAGCGCACCCTCTAGTGCTTCGAGATTCATTTCGGACTGTCCCGCTTTAACCGCTTTCCAAGCAGGTGCCTCGATCGGGCGTGCTAGCAAACCAAGCAATACAAATAGGACCAGAATCGAAACGATTCGGCTCAAACGTATGAGCAATGGATGTTGAAGTAAGTTCACGAATAAATATTAATTATATGGCTTTCACTAGTGACGCCTGCCGCGAACAAGAACCAAGCTGTGATGGGCTCCACAAGTGACGCCCCAACAAATGATATTTTTCTCGTACGCATCCCCTAAATCTCCCGACGGCGAAAATTCACCTGGGCTAGTAGGACAAAGGCTAGCGTGTAGATTACACCGTAGCCTACAATCTGGAGAACAGTACTCAACGCAGGCGTCTTTTCAGCATCGAAGACGAGTTGATCACCAATATTGAAGAGCTGAAAATTCGGAAACATAAGGCCGAGTCCCATGACAAGAATACGCTCCCATCCAGCTTCCATACCCGAATAAGTATCGCGTGCGATGTATTGAAGTTGGCAAATAAGCAGCATAAAAAAGGAGACTACGATCGTGTAGAGATTCGTATTGGAAAAACTCGCAACAAAGAGTGTGATTGCTGCAAGTATACCAAACTTCATCCATTGCAGAAAGCCGAAGAGAAAGACATCGCCATAGCGAATCAGTGAGCCATTCAAAATAAGCTCGTCGCCGAGGCGTTCGAGCAAGGCCATTTCGCGCAAGTATAAAATCCCGCTCAGCACTAGGGTAATGACCAGTGTAAAGCAGAGCATTAACAAGTGCGCACCAAGGAACTTCCCCGCCAAGAACTCCAATTTATAGACAGGCTTTGCCAGCATAGTTAACGCAGTACGGTTTTCCATCTCATTAAAAAAGAGCTGCGTGGTCGCTGTAATCGAAAGAATCGAACCAAAAAAGAAGAGCGCTCCGAAACCGAAATCCGTAATGAATTTCAACTCCCCAGTGCCGAAATCGAACTGCTGAAAAAATGTAGAACTTCCCACTAGAGCGATTGAGATCAACAACAATGAGTTGAAAAACTTTTGTCGCACGG
>CALBPO010000031.1 GCA_937899295.1 uncultured Opitutia bacterium | reverse complement strand
TCCGATTCGGTCTCCTCAAGAACAGGGGTCGCGCCTTGAAGCCACCTTTTAGCTGCTGTTTCGCCATTCTCTCCTAGGAGATCTGACATGTAGGCGGCAAGTTTCTCATTCGTAGGGCCGTAGCCGTCATCATATAAAAACGTTTCCAGTGCAGTTAGCATGGCTTGTGCGCTTTGGTAACGCTTGTCGCGGTCCCGCTTGAAGCCATGCTGCAAGATGTCGTCCAGGCGTGGATCGATTTCGGAGCGTAGTTCTATGAAATCTGGGATAGTGAGTTCGAGTATGTTCTTGTGAGTTGTCCTTTCTCGATTGGTCTCGAAGATATTTTCTCCGACTAGCATTTCCGAGAGTAGGATTGTGCAACAAAAGAGGTCGGCACGTGCGTCTGTCACCTCACGGCGTGCTTGCTCGGGAGAGAGGTATTCGTCCTTGCCCGCAATCACTATGCCCTCTTCATTGTACATTAGATCAAGTGCTTTAGCTATGCCGAAATCAGTTAACTTTACATCGCCCTCGCGAGCAATCATGATATTACGAGGGTTAACATCGCGGTGCACTATGCCGAGTTTGCGACCGGAGGGATCGCAATGTTGATGCGCATGGGAAAGGCCGCGACAGATGCGCGAGACGATAAAAGCCGCTAAATCTGTTGGTATGAGTTGCTTGGTTTCACGGTGTCGTTGGATGAAGTCCTCCAGTGTAACCCCATCAACGTATTCCATTGTCATGAAATATTGCCCACTGATTTCACCTAAATGGTATGTTTGCACGATATTGGTGTGGATCAAATCGGCAACCAAGCGCGCTTCTCCGACGAAATTACTCCGGAACTCGTCGATTTTAGAGTATTCCTCGCGGATTAGTTTCACTGCGACACGTTTGACGAAATCGCCTGCGCCTCTCTGCTCGGCCTCATAAACGATACCCATGCCTCCTTCAGCGATAACTCGCACGAATTCGAAATGCAGTTCGTTGAATATGTGTTTAAGCTGGCTCAATAATTAAAAATAAACGCTTCTAATTGAAATTCCGCAAGAATATTTGAAAACTAGCATGAAAAATGCTGTATGTGTTAGTACTTCTTTTTGGTTTGATGCAGCTATCGCCGATTTTATGCGGGTTTATACTCGCGACGCTCATGTTGACAGACCGTTATCAGTGGGTTTGCTTAATTCAATGATAACTCTAACCGAAGGTGCTACTATGCAGGTTCGCAAGCTTGAAGCCGACAAGGCAAAGGTGGGGCAACTGCTCCGCATTTTTGTCGAGGCAGGAGGTTGCTCGGGTTTTGAATACGGCATGTCCTTCGATAATAAAAAAGAGGGCGATCGCTTATTGGAGAACAATGGGGTTTCCTTTTTAATAGATGCCTCAAGTCTCGAATACCTGGACGGTAGTGTGATACATTTCGATGATGGTCTTAATGGAAAGGGTTTTGATATTCAGAATCCGAATGCCAGCAGCACCTGCGGCTGCGGTCGCTCATTTAATTAGTAATTTCCTTCCTTTACGCTTGCCTTGGGTCTGACGACTGGTATCCCTCACCGCTTTCCTACTCACGCTAGTTAGGGAAGTGGGGTATCTCGCTCCAACAACCGTAACACACAATTAAAAGAAACATTGTTTCTCCCAGAGTGGTTCTCTGGGCTTTGAACACAGTATGAATACCACACCAAAAGACCTACTCGACGCAGGCGTTCACTTCGGTCACCAACTTCGTCGTTGGAATCCAAAATCTAAACCTTACGTTTACGACAATCGTAACGGCATCTCCATTATAGACTTGGAGAAGACTCATAAGCTCCTCGAAAAGGCCTACGCCAAGATCGAAGAGGTAGTTTCTTCAGGTAAAGACGTGCTTTTTATTGGTACTAAAAAACAGGCGCAGGAAATCATGCGTGAAGCCGCTACTTCTTGCCAAATGCCTTTCTGCGTGAACCGCTGGATGGGTGGAGGCCTCACTAATTTTACGACTATCAAAAGCTCACTCGCAAAATACCGTAAGTTCCTTAAAATGGATCAAGACGGTGAACTCGAAAAGCTTCCTGGTAAGGAAGAAGCCGCAATTCGCCGCCAAATGAGTCGCATGAATCGCAACTTTGAGGGTATGCTTGAAGTAGATGACCTACCAGCTGCCGTCTTCGTGGTCGATACTAAGAATGAAGAAATCGCAGTATCTGAAGCCAATCGCCTCGGTATTCCTGTGATCGGACTAGTTGACACCAACTCTGACCCCACAGTCATTGATTATCCGATACCAGGTAATGATGACGCTGTGAAGTCGATCCGTATTATTGTGGAAACCATTCTTGAAGCCGCACAAAGCGGCCTATCCCAGCGGGAAGCGAAAAGGGTGCAGAAGAGTGCAGGTCCTATCAAACGCGAGCAAGTCTTCGAGCAACAAGAAGACATCGAGGTGACACTACCTGCCGGTTACGGTGAGGACGAAGGCGTATCTTCTCCTGCTGTCGAATCCCCTGTCGCTGAGGCACCCGCTACCGAGGTCACCGCTACGGAGGCACCCGCTACGGAGGCACCTGCTGCTGTTGAAGCCGCCGTGCCAGAGGCCCCCGCCGCCGAGGATGCGTCTGTTGAATCGGAAGGAACTGAGGAAAAAGAGTAGACTCCAGACACGATTTGAAACTTTAGATACTTATATATTATGAGCATACAAATTAATGCAAAAATGGTAGGCGAACTACGCGAAAGCACAGGCGCTGGACTTATGGATTGTAAGAAAGCCTTGGTTGAATCCGAAGGTGATATCGATGCAGCGGTGGAGCTCCTTCGCAAGAAGGGCATGGCGACTGCAGCGAAAAAGGCGGGTCGCGATGCCAGCGATGGCCTCATCGACACCTACATCCATCTCGGTGGTAAGGTAGGCGTGATGGTCGAAGTCAGTTGCGAGAGTGATTTCGTTGCCAAGACTGATGACTTTAAGCACTTCGTAAAGGACATCGCTATGCACATCGCAGCGGCTAGTCCAGTCTGCGTGTCTCGTGAAGACATTGATCCTGCTATCATCGCGGCTGAGCGAAAGGTAGCTGAGGGTCAAGCCGAAGGTAAGCCTGCTCAAGCAATCGAGAAGATTGTCGAGGGCAAGTTGAACAAGTTTCTGAGCGAGTCTTGTCTCTTAGAGCAAGCCTTCGTCAAAAACCCTGATCAAACGATGCAAGAGCTTTTAACTGCAATGATTGCTAAGATGGGCGAGAACATGCAGGTCAAGCGTTTCGCTCGCTTTCAAGTCGGCGCATAAGCAAGAAGCTGTTTGTTTTCAGAGCCTCGCACCCAGCTCTAATGCAGGGCTTTTTTGTCGTGTTGTATTGCCTATTAGTGACCTTTTAGAGTTAGGCTGTGATAGCAGTAATAACTTCGCAAATTCGCAAAGGAGTCTTTAATCAGACAGACACT
>CALBPO010000030.1 GCA_937899295.1 uncultured Opitutia bacterium | reverse complement strand
CGGGGTCGGGGTTGTTGGGGGCAGGTTCTGTCCAAGTCTCTGTAGGCTGTATAATACCGTCTGGCCAATCACGTCCAGCCCATGGTTCGAACTCAGTTGGAAGCTGCTCGCCGTCGCCATCGACCCATCCGTTTCGGTTGGCGTCTTCGGTACCATCTGATATGCCGTCGCCATCGGTATCAGGATTAGAGGGGTCCGTCACGGTGCCTGCGGATTGACGCGAGCGGTCGCCACCGAGGCTTTGGCTGTCGACATCAGGCACGCTTCCGAAATTATCCAGTGTGTTGTAAAAAGGTGGGTCGAGATCGCCGATGAAGTTTGGGAATGCGTCGCCGTCGGTATTGGCGGTCGCATCGGTAGGAGGATCGCCTATGGACTTGCGCCAGCCTAGTTCGAGCCCGTCGGGTAATCCGTCGCTATCGGTGTCGGGTGAGAAGGGGTTGGATTTTCCGTAAGCGTTATAGACGTGCACTTCACCGTTCGTCCATTGTTCGGGATTGGGTTTAGGCGCGGGAGTGACACCTCCGTCTACGCTCTGATTGGGTAGAAACTGCGCGGTATTTTCATCGATATCGAGGAGGCCGTCATCGTCATCGTCAAGGTCCTCGTCATCGTCCTCCACCAGTTCACGGAAGATGACTTTTGTGTTGCGATCGGCAGTCGCACTACCACCTGAAGAAGTAACGGTCGCGGTGAAGCGATAGCTACCTTCGTTGATATTTAACCAAGTAAAATTCCAGAGTTTGCTGTTTCCCTCGACGGTAGTGTCATTGGGTACTACGCTGGAGCCAAGCAGATTGACAAAATTAATGCTTACGTCAGTCGCATTCAGGTTAGTTTCCACTTGAATTGTGAATTGACGTTGATCTGTACTTGGAGACGGGACGTCAGGTAGAATAATCTCATGAGGACGGCTGTCCGAGCCGAGTTCGGGTGGGTTAATAATGAGGACACGAGGTGTGGCGACTGGAAGCGCTCGAACGATTCGGGCCGATTCAAAGTCGGTTTCCGGAGAAGGCCGATCATAAGTCACTGCTACCTTATGATCGTAATCTGGAATGTCGTTATAAAGATTTGGCAGGGTGTAGGCGAGCGCGTGGTAGTCACTGGTTTCGTTGTAAACGATGCTATAGTCGTCACGGCTTTGATCGGCACCGTCATCGCCTTCTTCGTCTGAGCCGATCGAAATAAGGAAACGTTCAATGAGTTGCTCTTCGCTCAATCCATCGGCCAGCGATTTACTGAAGTAGACTTTCATCACGTAGCTGTCGTCGACGGTTTGTCCTTCCTGTGAAGGGAAGGCGATAAACATGCGCTCATCAGGACCTGAGGTATTAACGTTACGCGCGAGCGTAGTGTAGTGACCACCATCGTCGTTAAGGGCGAAGTCTTTAAATTTAGAGGAGGACAGCTCGCGTAGGCGGACTTTAACATTGGCGGATCCAGTGGCAGGTATGTTGATATAGTCAAAGCGCCATTCCTTCCGAAGGACCGGGTCAGAGGGCTCGATCTCTAAGCTAGGAGTGAGCTCGGAGGCGCGAACCCAAATATCTAGGTTTGTGTCCCAATTACCGTTTTCATTGAGGTCTTCGTAGCTTTCGCTGGTATCGTGAGTGCCGTTGCGGTTGGTATCAACAAAGGGTTCGAAGCCAAGCCCGTTGCCATTGGAGCTCCCGGTATTGATGTCGTCATTAGTGGTTTCCGAATCCTCGATACGATACCAGACTTCTTCGACAGTGGCATCGGTGCGAACGACGACGCCGTAGCGAGAGCTGTTGATTGTATCGCCATCGTTTTGAGGAAAACTTATTTCACCCTGAGGACGTTCTGTGTCGTAGTAAAAAGTCTGCTTGTAAGTGTTGTAGATCGAGGCTTGTCCAGGGCGTTGGAGGAATGCACGCGCGTTGATGATGTGCATACCTTCTTCGAGACCTGTCTCAGTCACTCCATAGTCATTATGCGGGCGGATGGTGACGGCAGTCAGGTCGCGCTCCGAAGACTGAAAGGCAGTCATCATCTGTGTCTTGAGAGCAACTGTATCGGGACTACTTGGAAAGACGCTCGACTGGAATGTGCTGTAGATACCTATCTTGTATTTGATTGTGCCTGAGGGTGCCGGATCGATCTCGGCTCGCCACCAGTTGTCGCCGTCCTCATTATTAGGGCTCACGTAAAAGGCCTCGACGACTTGAGTCGTGCCGCGCCCCCAGCTACCCGCGCCTTCGGGATTGCTTCCATCGGTAGTGTAATAAACATGTGCTTTATAACCTGCTCCTACAGAGTTTGTTTTTGCCCAAATGATTGTGCTGTTGCTGCTGTCGTCTAACTGCATGCTAGGTGCGATTAATGGGTCGTCTGGTAACCAGCCGTCAAAGCCAGCGGTTGGATCGTGAAAGATGAATGTCGCGGCATTAGTCCACTGAGGGTTATTGCCAGAGCCGATAGTAGTGACTGAACCTAGCTCGTAGGTATCGGCTCCAGCTGAGCCTATATTGCAGCGCGCGGCATCAGTCGCTGCGAATTTCTCTGGGCCTATGCGGTCAACAAAGTTAGCTTGTTCGTAACCCATAAAAGTATCGGTGGCGAGCGCAGGAGGATTATCGCGAGGGTCGCCTGCAGAGTGGTTAGCGTCGTTTAGGTCGATACCGCCGTCTAGTTTGAGTAGGATATTTTCAGCAGAGCCATCGGTGCGAGCTACGAAGCGCACTCGTGTACCGTCAGTCACACGAGGGATGCTTGCGGTGTAGGTAAAGTCGGTGCTGTCGGGGTTATTGATGATGGGTTGACTGGAGATTGGTAGGGTGTCGCCGTGGAAATCAGCATCTCCATTTGGGCCGTCGCGGCGGTTGACTTCGACTGTGTCTACTTCGATGTTATTTTGATAGATCGTCAGAGGGCGACCACCCGAGTTTGCCCAGAGCTTAGAAGGATCTGGATTTTTCCAAGAAAACGCGAAATAGCCTCCCTCGGGTATGATCACAGAACTGTTTGTGATGTTGGAAGCCCATTCGAAAAAGCCACCGCCATAAGTCGAGTAGTTGTAAAGGTAGGCATCGCTGCCACCTGCGGTGGCGGGAAAGTTCGTGCCAAAGCTGCGGCCTTGGCCAGCAGAGTAGTTATCGTTGAGCATGAAGAGCAAGATCACGCCGTCACCGTCGCTCATTGAGGGGTTCTCGCGCTTATCCACGCGTTCGTAGATGACGACGTCACCGTCCGACCACTTGCCCTGTTGATAGCCACGGGCAAATTGCTCGTGGATGTAGAGTAGGTTTGGCACGCGGGGATCATTCCATTGGCCGAGAAAGGAGGTATTGGAGTGGCGAGGGAAGGCACCGCCAGATTCGCCGAGTGTTTCGGCTTGGTAATTACCGTCAGTGTAGAGCAGACCAAGTCCGGCGCGGGTGAAATACATGGCGTGCTGGAGTTCGCGGCGCGCGGCGAAGTCATTGTCGTGGCTCTGTGCGTGCATCACAGTGAGCGCTGGATCGAATCCGCCCGCACCAGGACTATCGAAGCCGTTGAGTCCGTTGTAGGGACTACCTAGTCGCTTGTTAAACTCCTTGCGGAGCGGATTGTCGACTAGGCGCATCCCTGAATCGAAGTAGGGATCATAGCCGGGAGGCTCGCCGAGGTGCTCGCCGAAGACCATGGCATCATCACGCGGGGCTTCGGTGTCGAAGACGGTGTCGCGATGGTTGCCGTCGCTGAAGCCGCGAGTGAGGTTAAACTGACGCTGCACTTGGCCGAGGTAGCCGTAGTCGTTCGTGTCCTTATCGGCGCCATAGGTCGCACCGAAAAAGTCCGCTCGGATGTGCTTGACCGCGTCGAGGCGTAGGCCATCCGCCTTAGTACGATCAATGAGCCAGCGAACGGCTCGGTTGAGATAGTCTTCGACCCATTCTTCATAGACGCTGGCGTTATCTTGCAGGTATTGCTGGGCATGCTCTTTAATCTGTGCATAGCTTGGACTTAGATTGCCCTCAGCAGAGAGTAAGTCTTCGGCGATCGACAAAAGCCCCCCAAAGCCAACATAATTACCATCTTTATCATGGGCGTATTGTTCGGGGCGCTCAAGATCGCGGATAAATTTGATTTTGGGAAAGGTGTCGCCCTCGTTGGAACCGAAGTTGAAATTAGTCGCGCCTGGTTCTTGGGCTACATCGATCAGGTCTGCGAGCCCAAGGTTTTGGACCTGCCACGCGCTATTCCAGTCGCGCGTGTTGTCCCATTTGCGGTAAAAGCCCTCTTGCGTAATACGCAGGTGAAAGTCCTCTGGCACCATTCCCGGATAGATATCGATCGGGGTGTCCTCGTTGAATCCGGGAATATCGAAAGCCCGGTGATTCATAATGTTATCAAAATAGACTCGGATACCGAAGCGGTGTGCGGTTTTGACTAGCTCCAGTAACTCGGCTTCAGTGCCGTATCGCGTACGCACCGTGTTACGCTGATTCTTGCTTCCAAGGTCAAACGGATCCCACAGATCGTAGCCGACCGAGAGCCCACCACTTCCCTTGGTGGGCGGAGGCAACCAGAGCGAAGAATAGCCCGCTTCTGCCAGTTCGGGCATTTTACGAGTAATCTCTGTCCAGTCCGTATTGAAATACTGGAGCATCGCCTCGCCAAATAAAGCACGACCACAACAGAAGTTGAGAAGGATGACCGCGAGGCGTAGGCAGACGCTGAATTTTTTACGAAGTAGCAACATGGGCCATATAGCTACATTATGGGTAGATTAAGAATAATTGGAAGTAAACTAGTCTAAATTATACCTAAACGACAGCGGCTACATGGTTTGACGGTAGAACCGGCGATGTTTATCCTTGTTCAACTGTCGAACAAGCCCTTTCCTTGCGTTCACATTCGGCAAAATTTACCTAATGCGCATGTCTAATACTCCTGAGCGTCGACCTAATATGCAGCAGATAGGAGAGGCTGCTGGAGTCAGTAAATCTGCTGTCTCGCTTGCACTACGCAACGATCCCCGTATCCCCGAGGCGACTCGTCAGCGCATCCAGACCATCGCCCGCGAGATGGGCTACCGGCGAAACCCCGTAGTCGACTCCCTCATGACGCAGTTGCGCGCCGGTCGCCAGCCCACTTTCCAGGCTAACATCGGTCTTATTAACTGTTCCCCTTTGCAAGACCTCAATAGCAACCATACTTTTCGTCGCCTTCGCGAAGGCGTTACTCGGCGCGCTGAAGATCTGGGCTATGGCGTTGAGGAGTTCTGGCTCCAACAGCCCGTTATGCGTCCTCAGCGCCTCAAGCAGATCGTTGAGACACGCGGCATCCGTGCCCTCATTCTTGTAGCTGCACTCAGCGCCGATACCATCGACCGCGGCTACGTAGACTTCTGGTATGACTTCGCCTGCGCCGTGATTGGTGTTACCCACCTGAATAATAAGCTCAACTGCTCCTCCAACGACCAATACCTCACCGCACGCCGCGCCACCGAAAAGGTATTGGAGCTCGGCTACAAGCGCCCCTTGCTTGTCGTCCCGCAGGAAGACGATGCCCTGCTGGAGGGTAAATTCAGCTCCGGCTTTTACAGTATCAGCCGCCGCCTGCCTGTCGAGGATCAACTCACGCTTGTTCCCTTTGACCTGTCCGAGCCCAACTCCGCGCTAATCGCCATCCGCAAGCAAAAGCCCGATGTCGTCATCACTAACAAGTCCGAGCTCTACGATGCCCTACAAGAAGACGGCGTTAGCATTCCTAAAGACCTCGGTCTTGTCCACCTCGATTGGCACGAAGCTCTACTTAATATAGCTGGCATGCGCC
>CALBPO010000029.1 GCA_937899295.1 uncultured Opitutia bacterium | reverse complement strand
CATGTGCGAATAGGTACTGTCCAAAAACCGTCTTTTCCCACATTGCTCCAGTAACCATAATCAAACAAAGAATTAGAGTTTTTAAAACGACTGAGATTAAGGCTAACTCTAGAAAAGTCCATCTTTCTTAAAAGACCTTGATCAGAGCCAATATTAAAATGATATATACCATCTTCAATGTCTTCGAGGAAGTGCTTGATAATGTTGGGAGGTATAAAAAAGCCAGCGTTTTCAAGACCGGGCCTTCCTTGGAAGGAGACGCCGACAACTTTATCATCTTGAATCGTGGGACCACCGCTGTTGCCAGGGTTGATGGCAGCATCGGTCTGCACGGTGAGGAGCGAGCGATTATAGATGTGGGCGTAGCGTTGCATTTCGATTCTTGAAATGACACCACGAGTGTAAGAGATCTGCCGCCCGCCCGCGGGGTAACCGTAGGTGGTGACGGAGGAGCGCGCTGCGGGTAGCTCTCCGATTTGGAGCGCTTCAATACCTTCAAAAAACGCCTCGTCTTCAACCTTCAAAATAGCAAGGTCGCAGTCGTGGCCGATGAACTCGACTGTGGCGCGATACGGTTTCGGATCTTGGTATCGGTGAACGACTAGTTGCTTTGACCAACTAACAACGTGGGCGTTCGTCATAATTCGATTGCCTTTAACAACAAAGCCGCTGCCGAGGCCACTGGCGACTCTGGAGAAGCGCCATGGCTCAACCCAATTGGGGCCTTGCGCGTAGTTGATAATCTGCACGACGGACTTTTCCGGATCGGCCGCCATGACTTGGCCTGCACAACAGGTTAAGAGAATGTTTAAACAAAGACGACGTATCATGATCTGGTGTAGTCTGATGGTGTGGGAAAAGGTTCCTTTCGATTCAAGATAGGGGCTTCACTTGAAAACCGACCTAGGTAGGCTTACGCTCATGCCACCTCAAAGATAGCTTGGATTTCGACGCTGCTGTCTTTTGGTAGACCTGTCACGGCGACGGCGGCACGGGTGTGGCGACCACGGTCGCCTAGGATTTCAACGAGGGTGTCGGACGCACCATTGATCACTGCCGGGCTATCGGCAAAGCCGGGTATGCCATTGACGAAGCCGTTGAGTTGGACGATACGGGAGATTTTATCAAGGTCGCCGATTTGCTCATTGGCCACGGCGAGGAGATTAAGCGCGCAGACGCGGGCAGCAGCTTGACCGTAAGCGATGTCGCGGCCCTCACCGATCTTACCTGTATGGGTCATTTCTCCGTTGACGAAGCAGATGGCGCCAGAGAGGTAGAGCAGCTTGCCGACCTGCATCGCAGGGACGTAGTTACCAGCAGGTGCAGGTGCAGAAGGGAGTTCGATACCGAGCTCAACCAGGCGATCATTTGTTTGACTCATAATTGAAAATACATGCCGAATAATTAAGATTTTGAGTAGGGCGCCTCGCCTTCGCTTGCTGCAATGGTGACGGCACCGACGGTATCGGAGAATACGTTTACGCTCGTACGACACATGTCTAGAATGCGGTCGGTCAGCCAAACGACGCCGATGGCTTCGATAGGGAGGCCGACGGCAGGTAAGATCACTGCGATGGCCACGAGGCTAGCTGCAGGTATGCCTGCAACACCGATACTCGTCGTGAGTGCTAGGATGACGACGAGTAATTGATCGCCAAGACCGAGTGCGGCTTGTCCAGTCGCTGTATAGAGTTGAGCGATAAAAAGCACGACGACGCACTCGTAGAGTGCAGTGCCATCCATATTTACGGTGGCTCCAAGCGGCAGGGTGAAAGAGCAGGTTTTTTTGGAAACACTGGCGCGTTCTTCCACGGTATCTATGGTCAGCGGGAGGGTGGCTGACGAACTGGCGGTTGAGAATGCGGTCAGCAACACGGGCGCCATTTCTTTGTAGTGCGTGATGGGGTTGACCTTGGCCACAAATTTGAGCACGAGCGAGAGATTGATCGCGAAGTGAATGATGAGGGCGAGTATCACAGTGATGAAAAACCACGCCAGCGTGCCAAAGAGATCACCGAGATTCGTCTCGAAAATGACTGGCACGACGAGTCCGAATACACCAATGGGGGCGAAACGTATGATGAACTCAGTCAACTTGAGCATGACCTCTTGGGCGCTCGTCCAAAACTTTTGCTGGGTTTCACGTTGCGCTTCGGGCAGTTTGCCGATGAAGGCTCCAAAGAGAATGGAAAAGGTAATCACGCCTAACAGTTGTCCGTTATTTGTAGCGGCGTCGACGATGTTGGATGGGAACATGCGGAGAAAGATTTCAAATAGATCACTAGAGCTTTTGCCTTCGACCTTAGCCATCAGTCCTTGCTCGACGGAGGTCTCTGCGGCAGTGCCGAGCATAGCAGCAGCGGTTTCCGCATCTATGTCACCAGGTTGAATGAGGTTGACCATAATGAGACCGACGATGACGGCAGCGGCACCGCTAAAAGTGTAGTATAGGAAGGTTTTGAAGCCCATTCGACCAACGCCTTTTTCCGCACCTAGGTGCATGACACCCGCGATAATCGAGGCCACGATGAGCGGCACGATGACCATCTTGAGCGCATTCATGAAGAGCTTGCCGATGAACTGGCAGAAGCTCACAAAGTTTGCGCTGAAGCCTTCGCCTACACTGGGTAGAATGAGTGCGCCGAAGAGGGCGGCGAGAGTAAGCGAGAGCAAAATTTGCCAATGTAGTTTCCAGCGCATGGGATTCAGGGGAAGAGCGGAAGGATATGAATGGTGACTAGTGAATTAATGGATGAAGCGCGCTATACTTTGCCAGTGCTCTATGGCGAGCCCTCCAGGGCGCCCGGTC
>CALBPO010000028.1 GCA_937899295.1 uncultured Opitutia bacterium | reverse complement strand
TAGCGGCAGCACCCCAGAGCCGCAACCGGCATCGATCACTTCAGTCGTGTCGAGCTGGGCGGCATGGGCATCGCGATAGTCCTGGAGACGACTTGCGCAGAGGCGCGTGGTTTCGTGCGCACCTGTGCCAAAGGCCATGCCTGCATCGAGGTAAACGACGGCTGCGTCGTAGGGTGTTTCGATGTTGTCGCCCTCCCAAAGTGGGATCCAGTGAAGTTGGCGGTCGCTCCATGGTTTAACGAACTCTTTGTAGGCGTTTTGCCAGTCGGTATCGACAATCTCGGCTAGCTCAAAATCTATGGGTAGACTTTTGAAATCCTTGCGCAGCACCGCGAGGGCACCGCTCGCGGTCGCCTCGTCGGGGAAGATGCCGAAGAGTTCGTAAGGATCGGTAACCTCCTTTTGCATGATCCCCCAGTAGGGAGATTCAGTCTCGCAGAAATAGTCCTCGAGAGGATCGGCCATTTCCTCAGGAATCTCGGCGCGGAGTTCGACTTGCTTGCTCATCTGTGAGTGAAAGTAATTTTGGGCGGGACTCTCAGAGATGGCTAGGGCGCGGATATTTCGCCTTTGCTAAGGCGGGTAACGACATCAGGCAGTAGTGCGTGTTCTGCGAGGTGTACTTTCTTGGTTAAAATTCCAAGTGTATCCGATTCTTCGATGCGCACAACTTTCTGATCGATGATAGGCCCCGCATCGAGTTCGGGAGTGACCCAATGTATGGAACAACCTGTTATTCTCACGCCGTATTCGTAGGCTTGTTGGATGCCGCTCATACCAGGAAAGCTGGGCAGGAGGCTCGGGTGCAGGTTGATCACGCGTCCTTTAAAGGCGTCAATGAATGGGCGTTTTATTATCCGCATGAAGCCTGCGAGCACGATCAACTTTGGTGAGAAGCTTTGGATGCGCTCAATGTAGACCTGCTCCGCTTCGTCAGTCAGGCGTGCGCCCTTACGGCCTGGGTCGAGGAAGATCGCGGGCACTTTGTATTTTTCTCCAAGCGCGAGAATGCCAGCATCTTCATGGTCGCTAATCACTGCGGCGATCTTGGCCGCGCCGAGGTTCTTTTTCGATTCGGACTTGAGGAGCGCCTCTGCGTTTGTACCGCGACCGGAGCCTAGAATGACGATTGGATAAGGCATTTAAGAATGACGAATTACAGGAAAGAGTAATCAAATTTTTACCGGAAAAACTTCTTGGCTTTTTCGACGAAGGACTCGCCTACGGGGTTGGCGGGGTCGCCGCAGGCCTCTGCGTAGTCTTCGAGTTTGGCAGTTTGTTCACTAGTGAGCTTAGTCGGCACCTCTACTTGCACGCGGATGAGCAGGTCGCCCTTGCGGCCCCCACGCAGAGCGGGGATGCCTTGCTCCTTGAGGCGGAAAGTGGTGCCTGTCTGAGTGCCTACAGGAATCTTGAGCGAGCCTTTGCCGAATAGAGTGGGCACGCTGATTGAACCGCCTAGCGCTGCAAGAGTGAACTTGATAGGGACTTCGCAGAAGAGATCGTTATCGTGACGTTCGAAGAGCTCGTGCTCCTTAACGTGAATCATTATGTAAAGATCACCTGACTGACCGCCCATTTGACCGGCTTCGCCTTTACCTGCAGAGCGGAGCTTCGAACCAGTGAAGACGCCTGCGGGGATGCGCACCTTGACGGAGCTGCTATCCATTACGCGTCCTTCACCGCGGCAATCGCTGCAGGGGTTTTCAATCTTTTGCCCCGTGCCCTGACAGTCAGGGCAGACTTGGCGATAGCTTATAAAACCACGGTTGGAGGTCACCTGACCAGTACCGCGACAAGTGCTGCAAGTTACCTTTTTTGAGCCAGGCTCTGCGCCGGAGCCTGTGCATTTTTTACAAGTAACGGGGCGGCGATATTTGATCTCCTTCTCAGTGCCTTTGGCCGCTTCTTCAAGTGAGATTTCTAGATCGTAGCGTAAGTCGGAACCGTGGGCTGCCCCGCCTGTAGATTGACCGGCCCCTCCGCCGAAGAATTCTTCGAAGATACCGCCACCCCCGCCGCCCCCGCCCCCGAAGGCCTCGCGGAAGATGTCGAAGGGATCGCGCCCACCCACGCCCCCCCCCAGCCCAC
>CALBPO010000027.1 GCA_937899295.1 uncultured Opitutia bacterium | reverse complement strand
CAGGGTTTTTTTGTCTGGTCCAGGGACTTTTTCATTGGTTTTGACTTATTGTCTGGTTTGGAGGGTTTTTGTCTGGTCTCATGAGTTTTTGACTTTTTGTCTTTTTGTCTGGTCGGAGGGGTTTTTGTCTGGTCAGGAGGGTTTTTGTCTGGTCCAGGAACTTTTTGTGTGGTTTTGACTTATTGGCTGGGTGGAGAATCTGAATGGTATTCAGATCATGGACACTAGAAAGCGCTTGAAGTTCAAGTGTACTCGGATCCGTCAAGAAGTCTGATATTAGGAAAACAATGGAGTACTTGCGCGATAGGAGACGGAAGCGCTCAAGCATACTGGCGAGATCAGTTTTTTTGTTCGTTGGCTTGAAATTTATGAGTTCGTCGATGATTCGCATTGCATGTCGACGGCCTTTCGAGGGCATGATGATTTGTTCGATCTGATCGCTAAACAAAATGAGGCCAACTCGGTCTTGGTTCTTGATGGCGGCGAGGGTGATTAGCGCGCAGAGTTCGTTCAGTGTTTCGCGCTTGTTCCCTGAATTATCGTGGCGCATTGAGGCAGAGACATCTACGAGCAGATAGACGACTTGTTCGCGCTCTTCGATGTAGCGTTTAATGTGCGGGTTACCGGTGCGCGCAGTGACCTTCCAGTCCATTGCGCGGACATCATCACCGTATTGGTAGGCGCGCACGTCTTCAAACTCGAGTCCACGGCCTCGGAAAACCGACTGATACTCGCCCGCGAGCACGTGTTCGACGGGGCGTCGACACTTAAGCTCAAGTAAATTGAGGCGATGTTCTATGTGGTCGAGCATGTCCGACAGCGGGCTGGTTTACGCTTCAGTGATCGGCACCTGCTTGAGTAGGGTGTCGAGTAGATCGTCGGAGTTGAGGCCTTCGGCCTCCGCGCGATACGAAATGGCAATACGGTGGCGCAATATATCGTGGGCGACATCTTTCACATCTTGCGGGGTAGTGTAGTCGCGTCCGCACATGAGGGCTTGCCCGCGTGCTCCCAGTGAAAGGTAAATGCTAGCTCGAGGCGATGCGCCGAACCGAAGATAGCGACCAATATCGAGATCATACTTTTGCGGGTTGCGGGTGGCATCGACAATGCGCAGGATGTGACGTTCGACTTTTGGATCAATGAAGACCTTACCTAGTTGCTCGCGAAGTTCCATTAGGGTTTCGATCGTCAGAACGGGGTCAACTGTCAGTTTTGGCTGAGGGCAAGCCATGCGCTGCATCACTATGTGCTCCTCGTCCATTGTCGGATAGCCGACTTTCAATTTGAACATAAAACGGTCGACTTGCGCTTCGGGTAGAAGGTAGGTGCCTTCCTGCTCGATCGGGTTCTGCGTGGCCAGAACAAGGAATGGTTGAGGCAAGTCGAAGCTTTCCTTACCGAGGGTGACTTGCTTTTCCTGCATCGCTTCGAGGAGTGCGCTCTGGACCTTGGCAGGAGCGCGATTAATTTCATCGGCAAGCAAAAGATTCGTGAAGACAGGGCCCTTTTCGGGGGTGAAGGTGTGGGCCTTTGGGTCGTAGACAAGTGTTCCGGTTAAGTCGCCTGGGAGTAGGTCGGGCGTGAACTGTATTCGGCTAAATTGCGCATGGATTGATCTTGCGAGGCTACTAACAGTCAATGTCTTGGCGACGCCAGGGACGCCTTCAAGTAATACATGACCATTGCAGACGAGCGCTAACAATAGACGGTCAATCAGTGCGTCCTGCCCAACGACGACCTCGGCAATGCGGTCCTTGATTTCTTGAAAGCTGGATAGGGGGGATCGGTGTTCACTCATTGATAGGATGTATTTAACGTATAATTACAGAGTCTACGAGGATTTCCGAGCATTCCAGAATTAAAATAGGGAAAATTCGGATAGGCGATCTAGAGCCATATCCTTTGTTTTTGAATAGATAGACGGCAGTAAATACAAACGCTGAGTATCTATTATTTGAACTTTTCACTCGCAAGGTCGCATGCGTGGCTTATCTCCTGTGCTGTGAATTTTAATAACGTAGCCATTGAATCGATTGCCTATGGGCTTCCGGAGGAAGTGTGGACTTCGGCTGATTTGGAGGCGAAACTAGCAACTGTCTATGAACGCTTGCACTTGCCTGAGGGGCGACTGGAGTTAATGACGGGTATTAAAGAGCGCCGTTTCTATCCTGCGGCTACGCCTGCTTCGGTGGCTTCGGCTCAGGCCGGGGAAGCTGCTTTGGCCAAGTCTTCTTTTGAGCGTGAACAGATCGATTTGTTGATTCACTCAGCGGTTTGCCGCGACCGTCTGGAGCCTGCCACGGCTGCTTATGTGCATGGTTTACTCAAACTCTCTGGAAAGGCACAGATATTCGATCTGTCTAATGCTTGCCTCGGCTTTCTCAATGCGATGGTGGTCGCTGGTAGCATGATTGAGATTGGGCAGATTGAACGTGCGTTAATTTGCTCGGGGGAGAATGGTCGGCCGCTCGTCGAAAATACACTCCAGCAATTGCTTAAGCCTGAGCTGACTCGGAAATCGATCAAACCCTATTTTGCAAATCTCACCATTGGTGCAGGTGCGGTTTCGGCGGTACTATGCCGCAAGGATCTCGCGCTGAGTTCGTGTCCGCTGATGACTGCTGCGGTCGTTGAGACAGATAGCTCGCACAATGAACTTTGCCAAGGCGACAGCGCGGGCGACGCTCTGGAAATGCTTACCGATTCAGAGGAGCTCTTGGTCGCTGGTATCGGTGTTGCCACCCGTGCATGGGGGCAGTTTGTTGAGGCAACTGCTTGGACTGTAGATACGCCTGACCGAATCATTACCCACCAAGTTGGCAAGGCCCATTCGCGCGAACTTTTTAAAGCGCTGGGTCTCGATCTGACCAAAGACTTTACTACTTTTGAAACGCTGGGTAATGTAGGTTCAGTTTCGTGCCCGATTACACTGGCGACTGCGATGGAACAAGGTGCCTTCTGTGAAGGCCAGAAGGCGGCGCTACTAGGAATTGGCAGTGGTTTGAGCAGCATTATGATGGCCGTGGAGTGGCCGAAGTCGTGAGTATTTCACGAGCCAGTGAATTGCCGCCCGATGTGCGGATCGAATATCCTTTTACTAGCAATACGCTGCCCCTGACCAATGGTGCGACAATGCATTATATCGACGAAGGCACAGGGCCTGTAGTGGTCATGCTGCATGGTAATCCGACTTGGTCTTTTTACTTTCGTAATCTGGTCAAAGTTATGACGCAGGCTGGCTTCCGTTGCGTAGTACCTGATCATGTTGGTTGCGGGCTTTCCGATAAACCTCAGGATTATAATTATACCTTGGTTCAGCGGATCGAGGATGTCGAAAGTTTGCTAGATCATCTCGGAATCGACCAATTCAGCTTAGTTGTGCATGACTGGGGAGGTGCGATCGGTTGTGGTTTGGCTGGGCGTCGGCCACATGCTCTAAAGAAACTCGTCTTACTGAATACGGGAGCTTTCCGCTCAAAATTCATTCCCTTCCGTATTGCTGCGATCAAAGTGCCCCTTATCGGCGAGTTTGTAATCCGAGCAATGAACGGCTTTGCAGGGCCTGCTGCAACCATGTCTGTGAAGACACCGCTCAAGCCTGTTGTGAAGCGAGGCCTACTGTGGCCATATCGCTCATGGGCAGATCGTGTAGCGGTATGGAACTTCGTTAAAGATATCCCCCTGCGAAAGTCACATCGTACTTTCCAGACCTTGACTGAAGTTGAAGAGGGGCTTGCTAAGATCGCGGATAAACCAATCCAACTAGTCTGGGGCGCCAAGGACTTTTGCTTCAGTCTGCGTTTTTATGAACGATTTAAAGAGTTTTTTCCTAATTCAGAGTCGGTCGTTTACCCGAATCACGGGCACTATATTTTGGAAGACGGTGGCGAACAGGCTTGGTCAAGTATCCGAGGTTTTTTAGAGGATTAGCGGCTTTCCAACTTTAAAAGCCCTAGCTATGAATTGGACAATACTCGGGCAAATTCGGAGTAAGAATGTTATTTGCTTTTTTGGAGAATCCCACCTTTAATCCAGATACTATGAGTTCCGTCCTGCAATTACTCCTTCAAGGTGAGCGTCTTGATACTGCCCAAATGGCGCAGGTCCTTGGTCTGCCCGAGTCCGAGGTCGACGCCGAATTGACCCGTCTTAAAGCTGAAGAGATACTCCTTGGCTGGCGCCCAGTGCTAAATCCTGAACGTACGCAAGAAGGTGTCGTCCGCGCCGTGATCGAGGTCAAGATCAGCCCTGAGCGTGATGGTGGCTTTGATCGATTGGCTAGCCGCATTGCAGGTTTTGATGCGGTCGAGTCCTGCTATCTTATGTCAGGTGCTTACGACCTGCTCGTTTTTGCCGTGGGTAATGATCTGCGCGAAGTCGCTACTTTTGTTTCCGAGCGTCTCGCTAGCGTCGAGGGCGTGCTATCGACAGCCACTCATTTCATGCTGCGTGCTTACAAAGAGCAGGGGCACCTACTACTTTCGCCGATTGATGGCGAAGACAAACCCGCGGTCAGTCCCTAATGAGTGATAACGGTCAACATTTTGTGGCAGACCATGTAGCAGGTCTGCCCCGTTCGGGTATTCGCGATTTCTTTGCGATAGTCGCGGCTATGCCGCAGGCAATTTCGCTAGGTATCGGTGAGCCCGACTTCGTCACGCCTTGGCACATCCGCGAGGCCGCTATTTTCGCTCTCGAAAAGGGTAAGACCAGTTATACCGATAATCTCGGATTGATACGTCTGCGCCGCGAGATCAGCACTTACGTGGAAAACAATTTTGGCATCGGTTACCACCCGGAGACAGATGTGCTCGTTGCGGTCGGCGTCTCTGAGGCTTTGGACATCGCACTTCGCGCTGTACTCAATCCTGGGGATAAGGTTCTCTACCACGAACCTTGCTACGTTTCCTATAGCCCGAGCATCGTGCTTGCGCACGCCCAGCCCATCGCTGTGGGCACCTCGGCTGAAGATCAATTCGGCATCGATCCCGAGCGTGTCGAAGCCGCTTGGGAGCCTGGCTGCAAAGTGCTCATGCTCAACTTCCCCACCAACCCGACAGGTGGTGTGACTGAACGCGCTAAGCTCGAGCGCCTCGCTAAATTTGCGATCGAGAAAGACCTGCTAGTCATCAGCGATGAGATCTACTCCGAGCTCACCTTTGAGGGCGAGCATACCAGCATTGCATCGCTCCCTGGTATGCGAGAGCGTACAATCTTCCTGCACGGCTTCTCTAAAGCCTATGCCATGACAGGCTTCCGCATCGGCTATGCTTGTGGTCCTCAGTCACTGATCGAAGCCATGATGAAGGTGCACCAATATAGTATGCTCTGTGCGCCCATACTTTCACAAGAGGCCGCGATCGAAGCGCTCAAAAACGGGGCACCAGCTGTCGCCAAAATGAAAGACGCCTATCATAAACGTCGCGATCTCATTGTGCGTCGTTTCAACGAAGCCGGGCTCGACTGCCACTCGCCTAAAGGTTCCTTCTACGCCTTCCCTTCGATCCAGTCTACTGGTCTCGATTCCCTCAGCTTTTGCAAAGGACTCCTCGATCAAGAGGAAGTCGCCGTCGTTCCGGGTACTGCTTTTGTCCCTAGCGGCGCAGGCTTCGTCCGTGCTAGCTTCTCCACTAGCTACGAACGTATTCTAGAAGCCACCGACCGTATTGAGCGGTATATGAACTCTATTCAAACGTAGAGGCGCAACTTGTCATTCCCGTAGAGAACAAGCACTGAGTCTCGGGGTGCTTTACAAGTAAAGCACCCTACAAAATATGATCTTAGAGTAGTTTCATAGCTACTGACTTCTAAATTCTTTAAAAATGATCGATCCATCCAGAACCGTCGCCCTAGTCGGGCGCCCTAATGTCGGGAAAAGCCGTCTCTTTAATCGGCTTTGCGGAAAGCGCATGTCCATCGTCCATGATATGCCCGGAGTTACTCGCGACCTGATTTCCACCGAAGTGCGCGACGACTACGTTCTGCTCGACACCGGCGGTATCGGCATGGAGATCGAGATGACTTCTAAGAAGATTTCTGTCGCTGCTGAGGAGCAGGTCGAATTCGCCATCCAAGCAGCCAGCGTTATTCTTTTCGTCGTCGATGTCCGCGAGGGCATTACTAACCTGGACGAGATCGTCGCGCAAAAGCTCCGCCGCTACGGAAAACATGTGCTCCTGGTGACCAACAAGGTCGACTTCGAAGAAAACGAAGATTTGGCTGATGAATTTATTCGCCTCGGTCTTGGTCAACCCTTGTGCGTCTCCGCTGAGCACGGTCGTGGTATCACTGATCTCGAGCTTGCCATCGATGAAAAGCTAGGTCCTAAGCCCGAAGGTAGCGAAGCCGATAAGACGGATCGTATTCGGATATCTCTTCTTGGGCGTCCCAATGTCGGCAAATCGTCTATTGGCAATCGCCTGCTAAAATCCACTCGCCTCATCGTCAGTGACGTGCCAGGGACCACTCGCGACTCAGTTGAGCTCGACCTCGACTACCAACATAAAGATGGCGAATTACTTAAGTTCCGCCTCGCCGACACCGCAGGCCTGCGCATGAAGCGCAAGGTCGACAGCCCCGTCGAATACTTCTCCACCGTACGCACTCAAGCCGCCTTAGATCGGTCGGATGTTGCCTTCCTGGTAATCGATGCGGTCGATGGTGTGACCAAGCAAGATCAAGCCCTTGCTGGCGACATCCTTGATGCCGGACGCGCCCTCGTGATCGTGGTCAACAAGTGGGACTTAATTATAGAGCGTTGGACGCATGATCCCATCGATGGCTTCAAAAACTTAAAACATTTCCTAAAAAGCTACGAAGAGTCGCTGCGTAAAGAGATGTTCTTTCTGCCGAATCCGCCTGTGCTCTTCGTCTCTGCAGTAACGGGATTCGAGATCGAGTCGATGCTGAACGCCGCTGCGAGTATCCAAGCCACCCTCGACATGAAGCTGCCCACTGGTAAGCTAAATAATCTCATCGAAAAACTTTTTGAAGCCCGCGCGCCCAAGATTGTCGGCACAAAACGATTTAAAGTTTTCTACGCCGTGCAGACAGGCTCCCGTCCGCTACGCATCCGCTTCTTTTGTAACCGAGTCGAGCGTCTCGACCCCGGCTATCGACGTTATTTGGAAAAGGCGATCATCCACGAGTTCCGTCTGAGCGGTTGCCCTGTCAGATTTGACCTCGTCGGCAAAGCACGCCGCTACGAAGAGGGCGAAGGCGAAAACGTGCCGCGTCAAAGCGACACGATCCAAAACAAAGCCCGCATAAAAAAGATGGGTCCTGACGCCGCTAAAATGGATACCAAACACCCCGAACGCCGTAAACGCATTACCCAAGTCAAAGCCGCTCACAATAAGAGCGGTAAAAAGCGCTAGGAAAGGGTGGATTTCCAAATTTATCCGGTTTTCGTATTAATTAGACCGCTAACTTAATTCTTGCTGGTAGATTTTCTTGCCAGTTCGAGTTCTTTCACCAACTTAGGCACGTCGATGTGGGTGTAGCTCAGCTGGATAGAGCATCGGTTTTCTAAACCGAGGGTCCTGGGTTCGAGTCCCAGCTCCCATACCATTGCGCAGAAATCTAATTCCGCTCGAGTAACTGGCTTGGGGATGTTTGTTAGGCAGACCGTCAAGAGCGCTCTTAGCTCACCTGCCTCGCATTCTTCCTTTGCGGGCTCGTTGTGTAAGATGTTTCGGCTTCCCTTCTTTGGGGTATGTATGGCATAAACATAGCCAATTTTCTACAAATCGATTTTTTATATTATGATACGCACGCTTGGACGCTCGGCAATGAGTGTGGTTTTTGACTTAGGGGAGATTTCTCTCTTTGGATGGGGGGCTTTGCGTGGCTTTTTTACGCAGCGTAGTCGCTTGGCTAAATTGACCCTAGGAATCCACGAGATCGGGGTGCGATGTTTCCCAATCATTGCTACGGTGGGGCTCTTTACGGGCTTAGTCATGGGTCTGCAGCTTTATTACACGCTGGTTAAATTTGGCGCTGAGTCGGCCTTGGGTACTGCGGTCGCGCTTTCGCTGATCCGTGAATTGGGGCCTGTGCTTACTGCGCTTATGGTGGTGGGGCAAGCTGGCTCGGCGATGGCTTCGGAGCTGGGTATCCAGCGTAATGATGAGCAAATCGACGCTTTGCAGACTATGAGCATTGATCCGCTGGGATTTCTGGTAGGACCGCGGCTGGTGGCGACTTTGATTTGTTTCCCGATTTTGACGGCGATTTTTGATTTGATCGGTATCTTTGGCGGCTATTTGACTGGTTCGGTGCTGCTCAATGTGGACTCGGGCGTTTACTGGAACCGTGTCTTTGAGAGTGTGACTTGGGCAGATGTGCAGGGCGGCTATATCAAGGCTCTTGTCTTCGGACTGCTTACGATTTCGATCTGCGCGTATCGTGGTTATAATACCCACCGGAAGGCATCTTTCCCCGGTGTCCGGGGGGTGAGCGAATCGGCCACGCGGGCAGTCGTTTGGTCAAGCGTCACAGTATTGGCGGCGGACTATTTAATCACTTCTTTCCTCATGTAGTATGGATAGCTTTTTAAAGATTCGTGGACTAAAAAAGTATTTTGGTGACAATCGTGTGCTCGACGGCATCGATCTCGATGTGACGGCGGCCTCAGTTACGACGATCATAGGTAAAAGCGGGATCGGCAAGTCGGTGTTATTAAAGTGCATTGCCAATCTTTTGCAGCCAGACGCAGGCATAATCGAACTGGACGGCCAAGCGATTTCGCAAAGCCGCCGTACTGCGCAAAGCGATGCCGGTGTATCTTTTAGTTATATGTTTCAGAATAATGCGCTCTTTGATTCGCTGACGGCATTTGAAAATGTGGCGCTACCGCTACGCGAGGCGTCGAAGCTGAACACAGCGGAGATCCAAGAGCGGGTCGACGAAATGCTAGCACATTTGGAACTGAGCGATTCTGCAGATCGCTACCCGGGCGAGCTTTCGGGAGGGATGAAGAAGCGAGTGGCCCTAGGGCGTGCGCTGATTACGAAGCCGCAAGTTGTGCTCTTTGACGAGCCGACCACAGGGCTTGACCCCGAACGTAAGTTTAGTGTATTTGAAATGATCGCTGATTATCGGGAGCGCTTTGGCTTTACTGCCCTCCTTGTTAGTCATGATATTCCGGAGGTATTTGAGATCAGTGATCGAGTGGCTTGGTTGGACGAGGGGCGAATTAAATTCTTTGGAAAACCAGAGGACTTGAACACGGATGCGCAGTCGGCGCTGTCGGGTTTTTTGAATAAGGCCAACTATGGTCGTAAGTCCTCACCGCTGAATGGAGCTAATGAATAAATTATGAAGAATCGAAGCATTGAATTTCTCGTGGGCTCTTTTGTCCTCTTTGGTCTGGCCGCAGTGCTCTACCTCGCCATCCAGGTGGGTAGTGCACGGTTTTTTGGCAGTGACAGCTACACAGTGACCGCACGCTTCAGTAGCGCGAGTGGGGTGAACCCTGGTAGCCGAGTGGAGATCGCCGGTGTGCGTGTTGGCACAGTGAAAGATGTGGTATTGGACGAGTTCTTCGATGCCATCGTCACGCTGGAGCTACCGAATAGCCTCGAATTGGACGAAGACACGATCGCCTCTGTTAAGACCGCCGGGCTGATCGGCGATCGGTTTATTGATTTATCACCTGGTGGTGGCTTTCCGATGGAGCCAGGCTATGAGATTGTGGATACTGAATCCGCTCTCGATATAGAGAGTTTGATTAGTCGATTCGCGCTCGGTGGTATTGACGAGAAGGCAGAATAAGTCTAGCTAATCACTATGAAATTTTTCTCTTTTAAGGCATACTTGGTCTTAGGGCTACTTTTGGTGGCTTCTGTCTCGGCTCAGGAGGCACAGAAAGAAAAGCTTCAGGGGATGATCGATGCGACCTTAGATGTGATCTATTCGGAGACCTATGCGAGCCTCTCCGCCAATGAAAAAAAGCTTAAAGTGCGTCAGAAGCTCGAATCCAGTTACGATTTGGATGTGATGATCCGTTATGCCATCGGCAAGAATTGGCGACGCATGAACAAGGGGGAGCAGCTTGATGTCGCCGACGCCGCTGTCGCTCATGCAAACGCCGACCGCAGCAACAAACGCGA
>CALBPO010000026.1 GCA_937899295.1 uncultured Opitutia bacterium | reverse complement strand
ACAGTCTTTGGTTCTATGTTGTGGCGCACACTACGATCACGATTCCCTATGCCATCATCACCATTGGCGCCAGCCTGCAAACCCTTGATCGCAATCTTGAAGAAGCTGCGCAAATCCTTGGTGCCAGCTATTTCAAGACGATTTTCTTCATCACCATCCCCTTGATCAAATCCGGCCTGATTGGTGCATTCATCTTCAGTTTCATCATCTCTTTTGATGAATTCATCGTCACTTATTTTCTGGCGACATTTAACCAGACACTTCCCATTCAGATATATTCGACGCTGATGTTTCAATTGGAGCCGTCGATTGCCTCGATCTCAACACTGATGCTAGCCCTGACGGCTCTGTTAACCTTGGTACTGATGTCGAGAGGCCAACTTGTGTCTTTTGGAAAAATCATAAAATGAGCAAACTTACTTTCGAGAATGTCTCGCGGTACTACGGTGACACCTGTGCTGTCGCCGACCTCAATCTGACGGTGAGTGATGGTGAATTTCTAACATTGCTTGGCCCGTCGGGTTGTGGAAAGACGACCAGCTTGCGCATGGTATTATTGTCTTCGGTTTTACCCACCTTGATTAGACGCGCCTTGCCACTGGGTCTTAGGGTGAAGCAGTCGGCGTGCTCAAATGGGTCGCGTTTGGTTTCGAGTAGATGCGCCGCGATTGCGCGTACAATTGTTTCGAGGCTATCTAAGCTATCGCCGTGGAGGAGTATGCCGTGACCGAGCCGATTCTGTGTGAGCGAGCGTTCTAGTACTTCAACGGCGCGTGTCCCGCGCAGTAATTCGGGGAGTGATTCAGAGAGTGTTATGGATTTTTCGCTCATCAGTGATTTACATTTCTGGGCAAAGTTTACACGGTGGGCAAGTAGCAACCTCAACCTCTTTGTCTCATGCTTCGAAAAGAACGCGCCGCTTACATCCAAAATCGCTTGCAGCAGCTCTACCCTGAGACGCCGATTCCATTGGATCACAAAGATCCTTACACGCTTCTCATAGCGGTCCTGCTTTCGGCTCAGTGCACGGATGTAAGGGTCAATCAAATCACACCTTTGCTCTTCGTACGAGCGGATACGCCTCGAGACATGGTGAAGCTTTCGGTCGAAGAAATTAAAGAAATTATCCGCCCGTGTGGGCTCTCGCCGATGAAATCGAAGGGTATCGCGGGACTTTCGCAAATCCTACTTGATGAGCACGGGGGTCAAGTACCTGCTGATATCAAGGCGCTGGAAGCACTCCCAGCGGTCGGTCACAAAACGGCTTCGGTCGTGATGGCTCAAGCCTTTGGCGTGCCAGCCTTCCCGGTCGATACACACATCCATCGCCTAGCTCAGCGTTGGGGGCTGACAAGTGGCAAAAACGTCGCTCAAACTGAGCGTGATTTGAAACGGCTTTTTCCTGAGTCGAGGTGGAATGATCTACATCTTCAGATCATTTTCTATGGTCGTGAATATTGCACTGCACATGGTTGCGACGGTAGGGTTTGCCAGATTTGCCGCTCGGTTTATCCAGATCGAAAACACGCAAAGAAGACCCAAAAGGCTTGAGCTTTTATTCGCCAAACACTGATTTGCTTCTTCCAGAGTCGAAGGCTTTTGTTCCGAATCTAGTAGTTTTGGTGAACGGCTCTTTTTTAGCCATAGGATCCAATTCGAAGGCTGAGTCTTCTGAAGTTTTGGGCTGAATGGACTGTTTGAAATCGATCTCAAATTCGCTGCGTTCGATTTCTTCAGCCGTCGCTCTCTTTGTCTTGGTTTGAACGAGTGCTTCTGCGGGAATTGCTAGGCGACCTTTGGTAGGCTCTGACTCCGAAGATTCGATGATATCAAAAACGAAATAGCTACCTTGCTCATAGGAATGAACGGAGCTAGTGCAGGCCATCAGAATTACGATCACAGCAATCAAATAACGGCATCTGCTCAAGGTATACATGCTTTAATAGTGAGCGGCCTAGTTGTTTTGTCGAGTTTCATTCAAGCCCTAATCTCCTCTGAATTTAGAAAAGCTAAGCGCTGCAGAAGCGTTTGGTCAATCCGCACGTCGCCAGATACAGCGACCTTGTATTACAGCATCAAGTTCATTGACTTTTTTAAAAGCAAATTTTTGGAGCGCGGTCACCGTCGACGGTTCCAAGCGTCGCCAGCGAAGCGTTGTTTTTCAAGCTCGATCCGTTCGCTTTTAAAGAGAGGGCGGATGTCTTCAAGTTCGCCAAGCTCGAGATCCAAGATACTGGCTAGGTGTTCGACTAGGTGGTTTTGAAAGCTGGTGAAATTTAAAGTTCCGGGAAGGCTGCTGCGGTCCAGTGAGCCTTGGATCAGAAGGCCTTGGCGAGACCTTTTCATGGCGGCTCCAGCTATTTTTTGGCCATCGGGGCGGAGCACGTCCTTGGCGGCGGGGGTGATAAAGCAGCGAGTGGGTATCTCACTGGCGACGGGGGTCTCTTTGCAGTGTCGGGGACAGGGGGCGAGGCGACTGTCGATGCCGATCTTATCGAGCGACAAGCTGATTGCGTGATGGATTTGCGCGTAGAGATCGGTCGCAGAGGTCGAAGCGGCAGAAACGGAGCTGTGTAGGATGAGTGCGTATGTCCAGTCGTTGCGGTGGTCGACGATGCCGCCGCCAGTCATGCGACGGGTGAGGGTGGCGCTGGCCTGAGCCAGTTCGATAGGCGCATGACCTGAGGCAAGCTCAGACACTACTTTGTGGTAGTTTTGTGCGTAGCCGAATGTGGTGGCTGGCTCTAACCAGCCATAGTGGCGAAAGGCGGCTAAGCCTACGGGCATGTGTGCAAGCAGCGCGGCGTCTATCGCCATGTTGGTCGCGGCGTCACCAAAGGCATTGGGGAGGGCGATAAACATTAATCAGTTGGCATGCGTGCTCGTTTTCGGAGCACGCTACGCTTTATGCGTTGAGCGGCTCGATACGGGTAAGCTCATCGAGTTGCGCCGCGAAGTCGATGGGTTTGGTTTTGAGTTTGGAGACGATAGGGTTAAGGTTAAAGGTAAGCCTAGCGGGCCTAGAGTCGTCGTCCCGGCAGGTAGACTCGATTGCGTCGAGCGGCAGGCCGAAGTGTTTTAAGATGCGTTGTCCCATTTCGAAGCGGCTGAGGGTTTCGCTGCCGGCCCAGTGAAAGAGGCCATGGAGGTCGCGGCGCTCGGTCAGCTCGAGAAGAACTTCGGCCACATTGGAAGCGGAGCAGGGTTGGCGCATCTCATCGCAGAATAGCTTGGGCTTTTCGCCAGCTTGGATCGCGGCGATCATTTTCTCGTGTAAGCTACGTTGGCCGCCAGGACTGTTGCCCATGAGAATAGGGATGCGGAGGACAACGGGATCTTCGGGGTTGTGCTCGAGCACCTCGCGCTCAGCCATGAGTTTGGTTTGCCCGTAGAGATTAGTTGGCGCGGGCATGTCGGTCGAGCGATAGGGCTGCTCAGATTGGCCGTCGAAAACCATATCTGTGGAGACGTGAAGTAAGCGTGCGCCGAGGTGGGTGGAGAGCTGTGCGAGGAGGCGGGGCAGGGCGACGTTGATCTTTTCGGCCCTCTTCGCGTCGGCTTCAACGGAGGCGGGGTTTGAGATAGCAGCGCAGTTGACGATAGCGTCTGGCCAGAGCTCAATCGCAATGTTGGTCAGCTCGTCGGGTTGTGATGCGTCAAGCTGGATCGTCCTCGCTAGACCATCGGCAATTGGCCGGTTTTGGTTATAAAGTGCGGTGACGGAGTGGCCACGGCGGACGGCGGCCTGCGCCGATGCATGGCCGAGGAGG
>CALBPO010000025.1 GCA_937899295.1 uncultured Opitutia bacterium | reverse complement strand
ACTATGTGAGAAGAAGTGCGACATCCAAAAAAAATAGTAAACAGCACAGGCAAACATAATGCCGAAGACGAACTCTTCAAATCTGAAAAACTAGAGTCGATCAGTTTGCTAGCTGGAGGTATCGCGCATGACCTTAATAACATGCTAAGCGCCATTCTGGGCAATATCTCCATTTTACGCATCGAGTTAGGCGAAGGCAATCAGCACTCGGCTAAACTCGTCGCCGCAGAAAAGGCAACACTCCAAGCCAGATTGCTCACTCAGCAGTTACTCACGTTTTCGAAGGGTGGCACACCTGCACTTGAGGTGACCACCATTTCCGAGATGGTCGAAGAATGCGCGCAATTTATTCTTCGTGGATCCAAGGTGAAATGTAGCATCGAAAAGGAAGACGACCTCTGGCCCGTCGATGCCGATAAGGGGCAAATCAGCCAAGTCGTTAACAACCTCATCATTAACGCCAACCAAGCCATGCCCGACGGTGGCGACATCCTCATACGCATGCGTAATCTGCAAGTCAGCAATACTGAGGTTCCTGCGCTCAAACTGGGTGATTATATCTGCATCGAAGTTAGGGACGAAGGCATTGGTATCTCACCGAACAACCTCAAAAAAATCTTCGATCCCTACTTTACCACCAAGACGAAAGGTAACGGACTCGGGCTCGCTTCCTCATACTCGATCATCACGATGCACAAGGGCACCATCACGGCCGACTCCTCCTCCGGCAAGGGCTCAATTTTTAGAGTTTATTTGCCAAAGAGTATGCAACTAGCCCCCGCAAAATCAAATCCATTTGAAGCCGAGAAAGAAGAACCAGCTAGTGAGGGAATCCATCGGGGCAAAGGCCGTATCCTAGTGATGGACGACATGGAAGCCATGATGATTGTCGCTGGCGAAATACTCACTGTGCTCGGCTACGACGTCGAATATTCGACAAACGGCAATGAAGCCATCAAAGCCTACAAAACGGCCAAAGATGCGGGAAATCCTTTCGACGCATGCGTCTTCGACCTCACCGTACCCGGAGGTATGGGCGGCGAAGAAGCGGCTAATATTTTAATAGATTACGACCCAAATCTAGTTGCCATCGCCTCTAGTGGCTACACCACATCGAATGTGATGTCGGACTACAAAAATTCCGCCTTCAAAGCCGTCTTGCCCAAGCCCTACCGAATTAAAGAAATGAGCGACGTGCTCCACGAATTACTCAACTCATAGCACGATTTCATGGCACAAGATCCCATACCTCCCTTGAGTGAGGATAGCCTCGCGGCGCTCCCCTATTTCCGTGCGCTCCGAGATATAACGCAACCGGTCGAAATTCGTATTCGCCCCGCTGACCGTCGCCGCCATGGAGCAGCCCGCGACCTCACGTTGCTCAACAAATTTTTTCATCTCAAATCTATCCAATGAAAAAAAATGCAATGCAATTTCTTAATTATATAGCCAATAAAACTTTTTCGCACTTATTTAGTTGGATATTAGGACAAAGATTTACAGATACATTATGCGGAACAAAGGTTATTTCAAAATCAAATTTTAAGAGGCTAAAAAAGATATCACAGGAATTTAATAAATTAGATCCATTTGGAGATTTTTATTTAATATTTGGCGCATCAAAACTATCACTTAAAATCGAAGAAGTGCCTGTGAGATATTTTGCAAGAGAATATGGTGAGACTCAAATATCAAGATTCAAGGATGGTTACCAATTATTAAAAATGATTTTTTTGAGCCCAAAAATCGATTTGTTATTGAAAAATCGATTTCTCGATTAAGAAAAACATGAACAAACATGGAAAAAACCGAAACAACTTCAAA
>CALBPO010000024.1 GCA_937899295.1 uncultured Opitutia bacterium | reverse complement strand
AACCAAGGCCTACGTCTGCGAGTGTATGGAGTTTTTCTGCAATGCGGGGCTGCTTACTAAAAACTTTAAGTGCCTCATCCACGCTCATCGCTAAAACGTCGGCGATACTGTAGCCCTTGAAGCGTGCGTCGAGCGTTTCACGGTTATAGCGGCGACCGTTACAGCTGGGACACTCACTGTAAACGTCGGCCATAAACTGCATATCGAGCTTGATCACACCATCGCCCTTACAACGTTCGCAGCGACCACCGCTGACGTTGAAGGAAAAACGACTACGCTTGTAGCCACGAATTTTAGCGATCGAGCATTTAGCAAAGAGGTCACGTAGTTGGTCAAAGAGCTTGGTAAAGGTAGCTGGGTTGGAACGCGGACTTCGACCGATGGGAGATTGATCGACTTGTATAACGGAGAGGAAGTTATCGAGGCCGGAAATCTTCTTATGTTTGCCCGGGATAGTCTTCGCACGGTTGAGTTTAAAAGCAGCCGCTTTGGCGAGGATGTCATTGACTAGCGTGCTCTTGCCAGAGCCAGACATGCCGCAGACTACAGTAAGCAGACCAACGGGGAATTTAGCATCGATGCTCTTAAGGTTGTTCTCAGTCGCACCTTGAATCTTGAGCCAATCAATTTTTGGACGCAGAGTCTTGGCATCCTTCTCGACACGGGCCATACCACTTAAAAACATGCCAGATCGGCTCTGTTTATCTTTGAAAGATTTTTTGGGACTACCTTGATAGACCAAATCGCCACCTTCGATGCCCGCTCCGGGACCTAATTCGATCAGATGATCCGCGGCTAGCATCGTCTCGCCGTCATGCTCGACCACCACGACTGAGTTTCCCCGCTCACGCAGACCAATAAGCGTCTGAATGAGTCGGCGATTATCGAGCGGGTGGAGCCCTATGCTGGGCTCGTCTAACAAATAGACCACACCGACGAGCGACATGCCGAGCTGAGTAGCGAGACGGACGCGCTGGGCTTCACCGCCGCTAAGGCTAGCGTAGGAGCGGTTTAGCGTGAGATAGCTGAGGCCGACTTCATTGAGAAAAGAAAGACGTGAACCGAGACCGCGCACGGCATCGCTCACGGTTTGGTAATCAGGATTTGTTGAAAGCCCATCGACAAAATTTTGCGCCTCTCGCAGCGACATGGCTAGCAGTTCGGTGATGGAACGGCCCTCGATCAAAACGCTTAGACTAGCTTGGCGTAGGCGCCGACCCTCGCAGGATTCACAGCGGCTACTGGTTTGGTAGGCCATGAGCCGGGCACGGAGGCCGTCGCTCGTAGTGTTGCTACGAATATTTTCAAGGTCAGCCAAAACTCCTTCAAAGGTCATTGACTCCGGCTTCGTATTGCCACCTTTGAGCTTGAAGCTGAATTGCCGGTTGCCGGCACCATGGATGATTTGCTCACGGGTATCAACCTCGAGTTCTTCCCATGAGAGAGTCGGATCGAAGGGTAATTGCTCCGCCAGTTGTTTCAAAATGGCGTTATGCCGAATAATCATATGCTTAGAACCTAGGCGCCAAGGATTGATCGCACCCTTCTTTACGCTGATGCTCGGGTCGGGCACAACCAGCTCTGGCTGGAACTGAAGCGTCTCGCCTAGGCCGCCGCACTCAGGGCAGGCGCCTTCGGCATGATTCCATGAAAAGTGGCGAGCTGAGATGGGTTCGTAAATATCGCCACAATTGACGCATGCTAGACGATTACTGAGCGCTAACTCGCGCCAACTTTTATCCTCCTCGATTAAAATAATCGCACGGTCTTTCCCCTCGCTAAAGGCGAGATCGAGCGAGTCGGCGAGTCGGCTACGCTGATTTGGCTTGAGCACCACCCGATCCACGACGATTTCGACGCTGATCGTGGAAGCTTTAGAATCGATGATACCCGGCTCATCGAGGCGGCGGATCTCACCGTTAAGGCGGACTCGCTGAAAGCCACGTTGTTGGAGGCGAGGCAACTCTTCGCGAAGAATCGCAGGCTTAGCAGTCATCCACGGAGCGAGTATCATCAAGCGACTGCCTTCTGGTTCGGCGTAAATTCGAGTCAGGCAGTCGTCCATCGAACGGCGCTCGATAATACCGCCATCTTTCGGGCAATAAGGGGTGCCACAGACTGCCCAAAGCACACGTGCAAAATCTGCGATCTCCGTGACAGTGGCAACGGTGCTACGTGGGTTACCTCCTCCTCCGTTACGTTGCTCCAGCGCGATGACAGGGGAAAGCCCTTGGATGTAGTCCACGTCTGGACGAGGAATTTGCTCAAGCACCATGCGAGCTTTGGTTGAGAGACTGTCGATGTATTTACGGTAACCCTCAGCGTAAATCGTATCGAAAGCCAAAGATGACTTACCAGAGCCGCTGACTCCCGTGATCACCACGAGCTGATTGCGCGGAATGTCGACGCTGATGTTCTTTAGATTATGCTCGCGTGCCCCTTTGACGGAGATCGAATCGGCCATTTTTGAGAGCTTGGCAGGTGCGTCGTTAGAACTCATTTATGAGGATATATATATTAATATAGGACTACGGGGCGAGGGGCAAGTCCGGTAGGTATAAACTTTCAAAAAGGTGAATTTACGTTGTCAGAGGCACTTAGAGACATACAATATTATTAAGTTATGAACAAAAATAAACTGCCTATCCTTTACATCAAATCTGGCTGCCCTTGGTGCCGTGAAGCCCTCTCCTTTTTCAATGGGCAAGGTGTCCAAGTTCAAGTGCGCGATGTTAATGCAAACCCCAAGGATATGGACGCGATGCTTGCATTGAGTGGTCAGACCAAAACGCCGACTTTTGAATACGGAGATTTCATGGTGGCCGACTTTGACGTGGACGAGTTTTTGGCCGAGCTTAACGAGTTTCCCGAGATCCGCCAGAAGCTGGGAATTTGCGACGACTAAAATCAGATATTGGAGTTCCGCCTTTTGTCAGTCTGTCATGCTACCTGCAGAGTACAGAGCGCGAAAATAAGTACAAAAAAGGCGCTTCCGGAAATCGTAAGCGCCCTTTGTTTAAAATGATTGCAGCCCAGACTACTTCTTGTCAACCCAGCGGGCGATACTGAGTATGGTCCACTTCTCTTCGTTACCGCCAATCTTGGTAGTAACGGTAGCACCCTTTTCTTTTCCAATAAGGGCTTGAGCGAGGGGCGTCTTGTAAGAGAGCACGTCGTTGTCAGGATCACTGTCCCATGCCCCAAGGAAGGCGTATTTCTGTTTTTTTCCAGAAGAGCCATTCTTCAGTTCGACGATGCTACCAATACCAACATTTTCGGCAGTCGCTTCGGTAAAATCAGTCACTCGGGCTCGTGAAAGGTCGACTTCTAGCTCGTTCTTGCGAGAAAGTAATAAATCTTGGTCTTGTCTGGCCATCTTATATTCAGAATTTTCCTTTAAATCGCCATGGTCGCGAGCGACTTGGATAGCTAATTTATTTTCAGGGATCTTCGTCGCGATAAGCTCTTCATATTCAGCCTTAGCTTCCTTGAAGCTCTCTTGAGATACGATGAGAGCATCGTCTTCGGAGGTCTCAGCAGCTTGGCCAGCAAGGAGTGCTTGCACGGACGGGAATTGCTTGATGAAACGAGCGAGGAGCGACTTCTTAGTCAGATCCCCAAAACCTTGATTGAGCAAGAGGGTTTGCGCGAGGTCATTAGCAGTCTCGACACTGGCCTGGGACAAGAGATCGGGTATCAATGTGGTGTCATCACTTAGTAAGTCGGCCAATGGGATACGGCGAGTACTCGCATTTTGCAGAGCTTCGTAGTCAATCGCGTAGAACATCGCTGCCAAGAGACGCGGGTTGACGAGCGGATCGATGATGGCGCCGTATTTCTTAGAAGCTCGATTTTTAACGACCCAGAAAAGAAGGGGACCTTTGATCGTCTGCTCCTTCAGCCAGCGGTCAAGGCAGTAACTGATGCGCTCCTGCATCTCGTGCTCAAGCATGAAGTTGATACATTCGCTAGTGAACTTACCGCTTGAATTACGCAGGAGATCTTCAACCATGGATTGCCATTTATCTGGATAAGTGCGGCTGATGAGATCAAGATAGCGCTTAAAATACTGAGCAGGTAGTTCAGCTGCGAGCTCGGAGTAATCGTTGGTCGCGTCGAGAATTGAAGCGGACGATGGCTCGAGAGTTTCTACATCTTCGTGAAGATCTCGCGCAAGGTTGTTACGCACCCAGACGCCGTGCAAACGATTGGCTTGACTGAGGCTCTTAGCATTTGCAATCGCGTCAGTCAACTCGGTGAGAATTTGCGGCATCTCTTCACGCACGACGGAGATATTCTCGGAAAGAGCATACAGTTTTTCACCAAGTTCGATCTTTTGCATCGAGTTTTTGGTGCCATGGAACTGCTCTAGGATTTCATCTTCGGGCTTCACTGGCTCATCGCGGTAAATATAGGGCTCTGTCTTTTTGAGTGGCACACCGATGCGGGGATCCTTGACCAATACCTTTTTGGTAGCCGTCCACCACTTCTTGTATTTGATCGGCCCAATGACGCGAGCGAGTAAACGCTCAATCTCGGAGGCCATCATGGCTTGGTTTTCGCTGGCAGATATCATTTCACAAATCAAATCAGCAGGCTGCTTCTTGATCATCGTCTCAATAGCGTCAGCCTCAGTGCGGGATCGCACTAAAAGGTCATTCGGCAGAAGGATATCGAGCTTATCCACACAAAAAGCGGGTGCCATTGCGTGACCTTGCTTACCATCCTCAAAGTCGATGATCAGACGGTCGTCCGCAGCGTTATAGTCTACGATTTTACCAAAACCCCAACTACGGTGCAGGCAGTAGTTACCGGGCACCATGGTTTCGAGCTTCGCGCGATGCGAAAGCAGTTTCGGATTCTTTTCGATGAGAGCATCTATGGCCTCTTTATTCATAATAATTGCTTGTCTATGTCGTAAACAGTCCACTATGGACAGGTTTTGCGCTAATGAGAAGTATTAAGTTAAACTTATCCTCAAAGTCCATAATGGGCTGGGATGCAGCTGTGTACTTGGTGGAAGCTTATCTTATAGGCGACCAAAAGGCGGATCAGTTGTTAGATCAACTTCCTGAAAATTTTGTAGGAGAACGTCGTGCCGCTTGCCAATCACTTTTTTTAGGTGCGCTTCGCCACGGGCACCGTACTAGAGCAGCCTTGCAAGGGCTTTTGCGAAAAAAAACCAAATACAGCGTCGAAGCAATTCTCCTAGTTTCAGGCTACGAAATGTTTGACGCCGAAGCCGACCGGCATCCGAAAATAATCCACCACGCAGTCGAACGCAGTAAGCAAGTCGTCAATCGCTTCGAGCAGGGCTTCCTCAATGCCATCTTGCGCAAACTGCCTTCAGCGCTAGAGCAGATCAACGCCCAAAAATCGCCCGCCGCCTTTTACAGCCACCCCGACTGGTTAGTCGAACGTTGGCAAGGGGAGTTCCCTGGGGCCTGCACGCAACTGCTCGAATGGAATCAAGGTATCCCGTCCACATATCTGAAGGTTTACAACGACGAAGTCCAGATTCCTGCGGGTCTTGAAGCGACTGAATGGCCACAATTCTATCAAGTCACAGGGAAGATTTCTTGGAAGGAAGACCTGCATCCACTTCTTAACAAGGGTAACGCCTATATTAAAGACCCCTCTACTCGAATCGCGCCTGCCCTACTCGAGCCAAGGGCCGGCGAATCAGTGCTTGACCTGTGCGCCGCCCCTGGAGGTAAGGCCTACGACATGGCGTATGCGATGCAAGGCAAGGGGCAGATCGTAGCGGTGGACTTGCCTGGTAAACGAATCGCGCGACTCGAAGAGAATCTCTCCACACTGCGTTCAGAAGACCTGAAATGTGAGATCGTCGAGTGTGACCTGCTCGAAATGGATACAAGCACCTTTGAGGAAAAAAGCCTACCTAGCGCGTATGACGCCGTCATGCTCGATGCACCTTGTTCAAATACTGGCGTGATTCAGCGCCGGACAGATGTGAAATGGAGGCTACAGCCAAAGGATATCGAAAACTGCGCAAAGTTACAGCTTCAGCTACTGCACTCTGCGGCTCGATTCGTTAAAGCTGGTGGCCGAATTACTTACAGCACCTGCAGTATCGAGGCCATGGAGAATCAGCTGGTCGTCGACGAATTTTTGGCGAGTAAATCAGGACGTGTATTTAAGCTAGAAAAAGCAATATCCAGCCTTCCGTGGGAGACTGGACATGATGGCGCAGGTGCGTTTCTGCTTCGTCGAGAAGCTTAGAAAACGAAGCCAATTCCAGCGCTAAAGCGGTCGCCATTGCCGTGGTCGGGGCGCGACGAAGTGACGCGCGAGACGAAGTCATGCTTCCACTCAATGCGAATATGGGTCTTGTCATTCCAACGCCAATAGAGCGCGGGACCAGCCGAGAGAAAAAACTTACTCTCATCGTCCCAACTCAGGTCGCTCTCCCAAAGGATTTGCATATCCTCGCGCGCATTCCAACCGAGATCGAGGCTGAAGCTCCACTCTGCAGGTTCGGGCTGCTCAAATATCCAAAAACCAGCACTAGTAGCGATGAACCAATCATAAGTTTCGGTCTCGTAACCAAACGACAGCCCCCCACCCCAGACACCATCCCAAACTTCGAACTCATCGTTTTCCTTCCCCAGCGGGATACGAATCTGAGGTGCCAGTGTCCAAGAACCCGAGCGCTCTGAGAGGTTGAAGTATTTTTTCAGTGGCAGCGCCACGGTCAAATCCCCAATCCCTTCATCGCGCTGCACGACTTTTTGCCCTAAAGGACCGAGCACTTCACGCCGCGCATCGACCACGTAGGGCAATTTCGCAGTGAGCCGAATAGAGCGATCCCAAGTATAGACGCCTTGCAGGTGCAACTGCGTCACATCCTCGGTGAAACCACGCGCTACGACGTCGTCGCCCTGCTTCAGATCGCTACGGTGCAGTTGCTCCGCTAGGACTTGAAAACCATAGCCACCATCCCAGCGAGGCATCATATTCATGATCGGCTGATCGGCCCAATTAGGTGCAACCGGCGCGACCGAGACGGCGAGCCAACAAACAAATTTACGAACGTTCATACTTACTCCTGAGTAAAGTTTTTCATCGAGACGGCTTCACCATCCCATGCATAATAATGAACTGGATCGTAGCCTGCCTTGTAAATGGCATCGCGAACTTTATTTGCATCATAGGTCTCGCCCTCTTTTATAGCGACGATTACGAGTTGATTTTTAATATCCAAATCGGTGCCTTTGCTAAGCTTCTTAGTATCCACGAAGTCTAGTTTTTTGCTATGGATACGGATACCGATGGCGCAGGAACTACAGATGAGCCCCTTGGTAAATACGGCAATTTGATTTGATTGGCCACTTAAATGCTCAGTGGCCGACTCCAGACGAACCTCAGGGCTGACTTCGGGCACTGGTTCTCCCCCAGCTTGAACTTGCTGCGAAACGAATGAGAATAGGATGATAGATAAATATGTATAGATTTTCATGATAAGAATGCTGATTAAATTTTAAATTGGAAAGCGGCGTCACTCATGGATCGCACTCACTTTCGGATAATAGATCGGATGCGCGCAAAGCGCAGCCGATCACAGCAAACGTACAGAATAAATCTTAGCGACACTTAGGATACTTAGCCTCGGAGGCGCCTGGCTCCTAGCAGAAACGCAAACCGCCTGCCTCCTCAATACCGGCTCCAACAACTCGAGCACATGTGGTGTATACAGTGGCGCAGAATTCTCCCGCTCCACACTGCTTGACCCTGAAAAAACAAAAAGCTCATCAGAATGGTCGAGATGACAAACCGAGCACTCTTCAGAACATGTATTTTCCGTTTCAGCCTCACTCTCAGTTTCATCACAGGGACAATGGTCCACGTGTGACGATGCTGAGGCATCCAAACAATGCCCTAACTGATCCAAACACACTGAAGCCGAGCGATTAAAGCCCTGCGTGACAATCAATGCCAGAAACAGTGGGATGAGTAGATAGCGGTTCACATAGGTAGTATAAACGAATCGCACAATTATCTCAAACCGAAAAACAAATCATTATTTAGCCGTCATTTCCGCTCTGGCATTTTCATATGCATGGAGGGCACATTGCGAGCAAGCTGTGCGGACATCGGCGAAGAAGTCGTTACCCTTATCATCGATCAGAATATAAGCGGGGAAGTCTTCCACTTCAATCTTCCAGATGGCTTCCATTCCGAGTTCAGGGTAGTCAAGTACTTCGACATTTTTAATATTATGCTCTGCCAATAAAGCGGCGGGGCCACCAATGGAACCGAGGTAGAAACCGCCAAATTCTTTGCAGGCATCTGTGACTTGCTTTGAGCGATTACCTTTGGCTAGCATGATCATAGAACCACCCTCTTTCTGAAAAGCTTGCACATAGCTATCCATACGCCCAGCCGTAGTGGGACCGAAAGAACCAGAAGGTTTGCCAGCAGGTGTTTTTGCAGGGCCCGCATAGTAGATCGGATGATTTTTTAAATAGTCCGGCATGCCTTTCCCCTGATCAAGACGTTCTTGAATCTTCGCATGCCCGCTATGGCGCCCACCACCGATTGCGCC
>CALBPO010000023.1 GCA_937899295.1 uncultured Opitutia bacterium | reverse complement strand
CATCTTACAGAAAAATGGTACCATCCCCACAATATTAATCCAGTTACAGCAATAGAGTAGGTAGCAATATTCATCCAGTCTGCACCATCAAACCAACCAAGCACAGCAGTACCAATACCGCATAAGACTGCAAACAATAAACCTAATCCTTTAAAGAAAAGAAAAGCAGATCTTTTCATATTATTTCACCTGGTCCCATTGGCTTAACTGACTATCTCGAGCTATTTTTTCTCTATATACTCTCATGAATTGCCACACCAGAGGAGTAAGAGGTATTCCAATAACAAATACAGCAATAATTTTGTTTCTTGGAATAATTGTTGTTTTACAATTTGTTCAATTTTCAATGTACCTGGGCGTTGGGTTTGACTGTGAAACCAAACGCTGAATAAATCTAGACGCCAAGAAAGGCGGAGTATTATCATGGTAAAAGTAATGATCTAATGTAATTTGCTCCATCTTTTCTAGCTTTTACCATTAAACTTAGATCAGGTGGGTAAGCGCCATTATTTGAAATTTTTGCTATTTGATTATTTTCATATGGCTCGACAAAGTAATCTGAATATCTTGCTTTTCTTTTTAATATTTCTCCATCTTCGTTTGGTAAATCATCTTTAAGAAATTGTGCTGCTATATTATTTACCTGATCCTTATTATAGCCTAAATCTAAATACTTTTCGTACAGATTTTCCATTAAACTATCATTTTCTTTATTACTCATTTTTTCTAGTTTGACAGTGTTTTCTCGATCCGAAGTATCTAAGTCACAATAACTATTCATTTTCATTTCAGCAAGCACACTCAGCAACCCAAGCAAACTTTAGGATGTCCAATAACCTTACTAAACGCGATATCGTTTTAGATATTTACGACAAAACTGATTTTCCTCAAAAAGAGGTGCGCGAAACAGTGCAACTCACTCTTGACGCCATCGCCAAAGCTTTGAGTGAAGGGCGTAACGTAGAGCTGCGAAATTTCGGTGTCTTCGAGGTTCAAATTCGCAAGTCGCGCATCGGCCGCAATCCGAACAAGCCTGAAACGGATGTTGTCATTCCAAAGCGTGCCGTGATTAAATTCAAGGCCGGTAAAGAGTTGAAAGCGCAGCTTAAAGAAATGGATGTCGATGCCCACGAAGGGAGCGAGTAAGTTAAATTCGAACCAATCGGATTAATGGCCGACCCTTTATTTTATTAAGGGATACTCTTTATGCAGTTTGAAACCTTACCTGGTTTTCGGGAATTTTACCCGGAGGCATGTGCCCGCCGGAATCACATCTTTGGTAGCTGGCGCTCAGTCGCGCGCGCGTTTAATTTTTTGGAATACGATGCTCCTGTCTTAGAGCCTTTAGAGCTTTATATTGAGAAGTCGGGCGAAGATATTGTTGGACAACTTTTCAACTTTGAAGATCGTGGTGGGCGCACAGTGGCTCTGCGTCCTGAGATGACACCCTCGCTTGCTCGTTTGATTGGTGCAAAGGCCAACAGTCTAAAGCGCCCTGTGAAATGGTTTAATATCGGCGAGCATTATCGCTACGAACGCCCGCAGAAGGGACGCCTTCGCGCCTTTTATCAGCTAAATGTCGATATTCTTGGTGAACAAGGCCCTACTGCTGACTCTGAGTTGATCACGCTACTCTGCCAGTCGCTGCAAAGCTTCGGCCTCAACGATAGCGATTTCAAAGTCCGCCTTAGTGATCGCGATCTTTGGCTGCTTATGTTAGCAGCCGAAGGACTCGACGAAGCAGGTAGTGCAACAGTGCTTGGTATTATTGATAAGATGGAGCGCACTGACCGCACAAAAACGATCGAAAAGCTGGCCCTCATGCTCGGCGATGAAGCCGAAGATTTTCTCGGTAGGATTGAAGAAGCCATCGCGATCCACGATTTTGATACATTACGTAATTACATAGAGAACTTGCCACTGGAAGGCGACCTCGCCGCTCAAGCTAAAGCTCGCATTGAAGAATGGTCTCAACTGTTGCGTGACCTCTCGGCCTCTGGTGTGGGTGACTTTATTCAAATTGATCTCGGGATCGTTCGTGGACTAGCCTATTATACTGGTTTTGTTTTTGAAGCTTTTGAAGCCAGCGGCGAAGGCCGCGCACTCGCTGGGGGAGGGCGCTACGATGCGCTCGTCAAAAAACTCGGTGGTCCCGATATGCCTGCAGTCGGTTTCGCGATGGGTGATGTCACTTTAGTCGATCTACTGGAAAGCAAATCGCTAATGCCGAAATATATTCAAAGCCCTGAGTTCATTGCTATCATTGGTGGTGAGGATGAACGCGCTGTCGCATTGACAGACGCTGCACAGCTACGCGCGGTCGGTTATCAGATCGAGTATCCATTCAAAAACCAAGGTTTCGCTAAGCAGTTTAAATTAGCCAACCAATCCGGTGCCCGCTTTGCCCTGATCTACGGTAGCGAAGAACTTGAGCGCGGCGTAGTCAAGGTTCGCGACCTCTCAAGAGGCAGCGAAGTTGAAATTCCCCGCGATCAGTTACTTCTGCAAGTTCCTACCCTTCTCGAAAGAGGTATCGAGTAGAAATAGCAAAACCACTTACAAAGCAAAAAGTATAAGGTTTTTCCTTTGGTTGTGTGAGTGGTGACCTGTTAATTACTTGCCTTAAAACCGTAGTTTTAATTCAGCTAACTTCCAAGCTAAGCCTAGTCCATGCTTTTGATCATTTAAATGAAGTCAAAGCGGAGTAGTTTACAAAACTGATTATTTAAATGTTTCCTTTGGCCT
>CALBPO010000022.1 GCA_937899295.1 uncultured Opitutia bacterium | reverse complement strand
AGAGCCGCCAGGTATGACGGCCTTGAGCTTACGTCCAGGTTTGAGTCCACCGCACACATCATAGATGAGTTGGCCAAGCGTGATGTCCGCACAAGCAAACTCATAATAACCGGGCTTTTGCACGTGACCAGATACGCACCAGATCCGTGTGCCTGTGTTGCCTGGTGTGCCAATTTTGGCAAAGCCCTCGCCGCCCATTTCGATGACGTGTTTCACATCACAAAGTGTCTCAACGTTGTTCACAATCGTTGGACATTGATAGGCGCCGAGTGCTGCTGGAAAATATGGCGGCTTGATACGTGGATTCGCGCGGAAACCTTCGAGTGATTCGATCAGACCAGTTTCTTCGCCACAAATGTAAGCACCTGCACCGCGGTGCACGATGATGTCGCATGAATAACCAGAGCCAAGAATGTTATCGCCGAGAAAATTCTTTTCGCGGGCTTCTTCAATCGCGCGCTCAAGGATTTTGTATCCCTCAAAAAACTCACCGCGAATGTAGATGAAGGCGAGTTTGGCCTGAATGGCAAAAGCAGTGCACATCATGCCCTCGATCAACTGATGCGGATCTTGGTGAATGATCTGGCGGTCTTTAAAGGTGCCGGGTTCTGACTCATCGGCATTACAAATTAGGTAAATCGGCTTGCCCGACTTACGATCGAGGAACTTCCACTTCATTCCAGCCGGGAAACCAGCACCGCCTCGACCACGTACACCTGAGGTGAGCACCTCGGCGCAGATATCTTCTGGCTGCATAGTAACGGCCTTCTTGAGTTGATCGTAGCCGCCGTTTTTCACATAGCAATCGATGTCGTTAGTATAACCTTCCTCATCGATATGTTTGAAAATTAGCCTAGTTTCTTGATGTGACATATTGGGAAATTTGTAATTAATAATTGTGAGTCTTTTTAAAGCCCGTTGGAGAGCTCACCACTCTTCATTTTGGCAGCCATTTCGGCGGCTTTTTTGGGATCGATATCGGTATATTCGTCCTCGCCCACCATCACGACAGGGCCTTTGCCGCAGTCGGCGTGACACTCGACAAATCCTAGTGTGACTAAGCCGTCTTCGCTAGTGTGGCCAACTTTACAAGCAAGCTCCTTTTCGAAGCTTCTACAGGTTTGATAAGCCCCCGCCAGGGCGCATGGTAGCGTCCGGCAAACGCGAACATGATACTCGCCAATAGGCTCGGTCCGGAGCATAGGGTAGAAAGTAACCAGCTCTTGAATGTTAATTGGCTGAAGCTCAAGGCGCTCAGCGATCCATTCAATTGACTCGTTTGAAAGGTAGCCTAGATCTTCTTGCACTAAATGGCAAAGCGGCAGTGCGGCACTTCGAACGGTCGGGTAGCGAGGCACGAGCTTGTCGATCTTTTCAATTGTTTCTGGTTTTAAACTTATCATTTCAGAGTTTCAAATTTTCAGCACGTTAACTTTTTCTATCTGTCACACTCTCCCATCACAAAGTCGAGCGAACCAAGGATCACTGTAATGTCAGTCAAGTAGTGCCCAGGGATTAGTTTATCGAGAATGCTCAAGTTGCAGAAAGACGGACCTCGTATTTTTAAGCGGTAAGGAACACCACCACCCTTGGAAACTATAAAGAAGCCTAAAGCACCCTTGGGATTCTCCGCTTCGAAGTAGACCTCTCCAGCGGGAATCTGTGGCCCCTCGGTCACAATCATAAAGTTTTGGATCAACTCCTCCATACTGGTGAGCACTTTGGCTTTTTGCGGAGCGAAGATCTTCTTCGCATCCTCAGCATAGTAGCTGCCTTCCGGGAATTGATCGATACACTGACGGATAATGCTCACGCTCTGGCGAATCTCTTCAGCACGCATAAGGTAACGATCGTAACAGTCACCAGTGGTGCCGACGGGCACTTCAAAATCGAACTTCTCATAACCAAGGTAAGGCTTGTCCTTGCGCAGATCGAGACTAAGGCCGCTGGCTCGAAGATTAGGTCCCGTCAAACCGTAAGCAATGGCGTCCTCTTTCGAGATCGCACCGATACCGACAGTGCGATCCATAAAGATACGGTTACGCGTCAGCAGTTTATCGACTTGATCAAGCACAGGCAGCACGCCCTTACAGAACTCAAGCACACGACCAAGCCAGCCGTCTGGGATGTCACGCGCGACACCACCAATGCGTGTGTAACTGGTAGTGAAACGAGCACCGGTCAGTTCCTCAAAAAGCGTGTAGAGTTTTTCACGCTCGGTGAAAGTATACATAAAGACTGTCCATGCGCCCGCATCCATTCCGTAAACGCCAACGCCAAGTAGGTGCGAGGAAACCCGGGCCAGTTCACAACAGAGAACGCGGATCGCTTCACAACGCTCAGGAACTTCCAAATTGGCGAGTTTTTCAACCGCCATCGCATAGGCGACGTTATTAGCTAGCGGAGCCAAGTAGTCCAATCGATCCGTGTAAGGCACGAATTGATTGTAAGTCATGTTCTCGGCGATCTTTTCATCTCCACGATGGAGATAGCCGAGGACGGGGTCACATCTTTTGACGACATCGCCATCGAGCTCCATCTTCAGCCGAAGCACACCATGTGTCGTCGGGTGCGAGGGCCCTACGTTGAGCGCCATGGTCTCACCTTGGAGTTCGGTTTCATGCTCGCCGCTGCGCGCACCAAGATCACCGATCGAAATTTCTTTTGTGGTCGTCGCCATATCTAAAAATTAGTCCGTTGGTTTCTCCTCTTGCTCTGTCCAGCTCTCGTCCCGAGCGCTTGGCTCCGTTTGACTCATGGGACCATCGGCAGATGAGACGAAGGGGCCACCCATCATGGGCGCAGGCAAGACGGCCGCCCCTGTCGCTTCGGCCACATCGTCCGCCGGGAGTGGCACTTCGATACCCGCGAGTGGGAAGTCCTTACGCAGCGGGTGATAAGGATACTCATCCCACATCAAGATACGTCGCAGATCAGGATGCCCATCGTAATGAATACCCATCAGGTCATAAGTCTCTCGCTCATGCCAATTGGCCGCCGCGAAGACCTCACAGAGCGATGGCAGACTTGGCTTGATGTCGTCCAAGCAATCCGCAGCAATGCGCAAATATTCATGCTTGGTGGTCGACAGAAGGTGATACATACCAGTAAAACGCGGACTTTGTGCGTCCCAGTCCACCGCAGTAAGATCGACCAGGAGGTCGTAGCCAAAGTCCTCACGCAGTACAATGCAGAGCTCAACGAGTTTTTCCGCAGGGCAGTTCACCGCCAAATGGTCGGCAGTTTGACGCTCCGACAAATAATCAAAACGCTCTTTAAATTGAGCAAACTCGCTCTCGGCCATGATTTAGCTATCCTTTCCAGCTCCAGCCAAGGCAAGGTTATCCGCTTTAGCGGGCTTGGTATTTTGGGCGGTCAAGTTCTTGACCGAACGTTCCCGGCCAATCTTGTCCTGCAATTTAATCATCGCATCCAGCAGTGCCTCTGGACGAGGAGGGCAACCACTGACATAAACATCGACGGGGATAATTCGATCGACCCCTTGTAAAGTAGCATAAGAACGATACATACCGCCAGTGCTGGCACATGCACCCATGGCGACGACCCATTTGGGCTCAGCCATCTGCTCGTAGATACGACGAATGACCTCGGCCATTTTGTAGGTCACTGTTCCTGATACGATCATGCAATCGGCCTGGCGGGGCGAGAATCGCATCACTTCCATCCCGAAACGGGAAATATCAAAGCGCGAAGCCCCCGCTGCCATCAGCTCGATGGCGCAACAAGCAAGACCCATCGGCATCGGCCAGACCGAGTGCTTGCGGATCCAATTAATGACAGCATCCGCTTGAGTGACAATGATTTCACCCTCCACTTTACTGTCGTAAGCTACGTTCGTATTTTGCATGTTAATTTGTGGGTCAAAACCGACTAAACCTCAAAACTCACGCAACTTACTTTGCCCCCTATTTCATGCAAGCTACAATTTGATTTTATCCATAATAAGAAATCCGAGATCTCGCAAAAAATGATTGGACTTGAACTTATAAAT
>CALBPO010000021.1 GCA_937899295.1 uncultured Opitutia bacterium | reverse complement strand
CCCACCAGCCTAATGCGTAGCGGCTTCTTATCTTCTACTTCGGTGGCACCTTCACCGAGCAGTTTGACCAGCTCGTCGTGTATAATTTTGATGACCTGCTGTCCCGGCGTGACGGACTTAAGGACTTCCTGCCCAATGCACTGCTCTTTGACCGAGGCAACAAATTCGCGCGCCACTTTAAAATGCACGTCAGCAGAGAGAAGCGCTTGACGTACTTCCTTCAGCGCATCGCCCATGTTTTGTTCGCTCAATTTGCCAACACCCCGCAAATCTCTGAGTGCACTGCCTAGTTTATCTGTTAAGTTATCTAACATACTTTATCTATCTACAATGCCTAGGTATCCATTTTATAACTGACAATGGGAAAGTGCTATACGAGTCATATCTTAAGTGAGTCCGCTCCAAAGAAAAGCCCCGCTCTGAACAGGACGGGGCTTTTTTGAAACTCTTAAGATGGCGATTATTTGTTCTTCTCGTCCCCCTCGTCCTCTGGTGGAGCGGTGGTTTCTTCAAATTCCTCTTCCTCTTCTTCTTCCTCGTCCCACTTCATGGTGTCGTCTTCTTCGATTTTCTCGTCTACCGCAGTACCAGCATCGACATCGGCTAAGTCTTTTTCGAGTTCCTCATCTTCTGACTTGGGCTTAGTGTCCTCATCTTCATCGAGTTCAAAACCTTCAGGCACATACTCGAGGATCGCGGTCAACTCTGTAAAAAAGTGGCACGCACGACCTTCCATGAAATCTGCATTCTGAGCCTCACGGATTTCTTCCTCGAGTTCTTCCACGGTCAGATTCTGGGAGAAGTCGATCAAATCATTGAGCATTTTAACGCGGAGTTTCGTAATGTGGTCTAGCAGATCTGCGTAGGGACCTTTTTCTTCGTCAAGCACATCGGGCAGCGCAAAGAGGGGATCTTCGCTCTCTAATACGCTGTCTTGGACACGCTTGAGTAGAATGGTTTTATCCTTCTCTACATTATCGATCCCAAAAGAGTAAAACGCATCGTCAACCAACTCGTTTTGTAGACCGTAATCACCGAGCGGTTCCAGCAAATCAATCAAATGCTGAAATTGGCGTGGGTCAATTATACCGAGGCTATCGACATCCCAATGGACAGGATCACTGATCTCGTGAATCCACCAGTTCATATCTTCACCCAAGCGGGCTTTGCACCATGTAAGTTTGGTAGTAGGTTTCGACATATAATAGGGGACGTTATTCGGTTTTTCTTAGTTAATTACTCTATATTAGCAACAGACTAATAACTGGTAAAAGCTTCGTATTAGTCTTTGTAAAGTGCTTTGTCAGAATATTTTTAATTGTTTTGCTAATTGTGGACGTTAGGTTCCCAATTTCAATTCAAGTTAGACAGTTATGGGATTTATCTACGAAAATGTACTGCGTCCGGTTTTATTCAGAATGGAGCCAGAACAAGCTCATGATCGCGGTCGCGCCGCGTTAATGACAATGGGGGCGTTGCCAACATTGTGTAAGCTGGTACGTCGATATAACCAGGTCTGCGAGGACAAACCGGTAAAGCTATTTGGGTTAGAATTTCCCAATCGTGTCGGTCTCGCTGCGGGAATGGATAAAGACGGCGAATTTCCCCGTGCGATCGAAGCACTAGGCTTTGGACACGCTGAAGTTGGTACTGTTACACCAGAAGGGCAACTGGGCAATCCACGCCCAAGACTTTTTCGCTTCCCGGAAGATAAAGCACTGATCAACCGAATGGGCTTCAATAACAAAGGATCGGAAGCGATGCTCAACGCTCTCTCGAAGAATTACCCTAAAGGTAAACGAAAAATGCCCGTGGGAGTAAATATTGGTAAAGCTAAAATCACACCTCTCGAAGAGGCCGTGAATGATTATGTGGCCAGTTTTCGTACACTGGCCGATCAGGCCGACTACTTTACAATCAACATCAGTAGCCCAAATACACAAGGTCTGCGCGACCTTCAAGGCGCAGCTTATCTGCATGAGCTCCTGCAAACGATCCGCGAGGAGAACCTGTCACAGGCCAAAAAGCTAGGCCGTGATCCGCACCCTCTATTGCTTAAAATTGCGCCCGATCTCACATTTAAGGAAGTCGACGAGATTGTTGGCGTCCTTTTAGAGCTCAATTACGACGGTATCATTGCAACAAATACGACGATCCAACGCCCAAGGGGTATGTCTAGCACAGAGAAGGGTGGTCTTAGCGGTGGGGAATTTATCCGTAAACGCTCAAATGATGTAATCAACTACATATACAAAGCGACCGAGGGCAAATTACCGATAATCGGCGTCGGCGGCATTGACTCTGTCGAAGCTGCCGGCGAAAAAATCGACGCAGGTGCCTCAATGATACAGGTTTACACTGGATGGGTCTATCGCGGTCCATTCTTCGCACGTCAATTGGCCCATGCACTCAAATCTAAGGGCGAAGACTGGATCTAATATTGAACTACCATCACTAAGTAGGCACTGCACAAATTACAGTCTAATTAATGCGACCGCAGCAGGGGGAACTTCAATTGTTTAGTTGCCATGGATCGCATTGCCATCGACAGCGAGAGCGGCCTCTTTCATGGCTTCACTTAAGGTCGGATGCGCATGAATCGTGCGGCCTAAATCTTCAGCGCTGCCGCCATATTCCATGTGCGTGACGGCAGAAGCAATCAGCTCGGAACCACTCTTGGCGATGACCTGCACGCCGAGAATCTTATCCGTTTTTCTGCAAGCAGTAACTTTAACAAAGCCGTCGGTCGCATCCGTGGCAATGGCACGGCCATTACCCGCCAAGTTGAACTTGCCTGACTTGAAATCAATGCCTGCTTCTTTGAGCATAGCTTCAGTTTGGCCGACACTAGCAATCTCCGGTTCGGTGTAGATGACGTTGGGAATAACCTTGTAATTGACATGCCCCGCTTGGCCAGCGATCCGCTCAACACAGGCCACACCTTCTTCCTCTGCCTTGTGCGCAAGCATGGGACCGGTAATTACATCGCCAATTGCATATACACCGTCAGCCGATGTCTTGAAATGCATGTCTACCGGTATACGACCTTTATCGTCAGTTTCGATACCGACGACATCGAGTCCGAGTCGATCAGTGTAAGGCTTACGTCCCACCGCGACGAGTACCTTGTCCGCCTCAAACTCTACTTCTTCACCGTTTTTTTCAGCTGTTAAGATAGATTTACCTTTAGACTTTTTCAGGCCAGTAACCTTTGTTTTTAAATGGAAATTGAGCCCCTGCTTTTTGAAAAGACGCTCAGCCATTTTAGAAACATCCTTGTCGAAGCTTGGCGCGATGGCAGGTAAAAATTCAATCACATCAACTTGTGAGCCGAGTCGTGCCCATACGGAGCCTAGCTCA
>CALBPO010000020.1 GCA_937899295.1 uncultured Opitutia bacterium | reverse complement strand
CCTGGAATCGACGCTGCTCCACAGGCTTGTATAAGTAGCCGCTGTGTGCTAAGACGCGTGCTTGTCGAACTCTAGATAGTCGTGTCGCCCACTAGGACCAACATTCTCACTGAACAACTTGCAGGACTGAAGCGGGTCCATAGCGAACTTGAGGAGGCCATCGACGAAACTTTACAGCCTGTCTGGCAGCTCAACGAAGGTTTGTTGACCTGGTTGAGCCTTCTTTCGAAAAGCCACGACAACTATGCAGAATTGGCGAACCAATTCATGGCCGTTTCAGTTTGGCTGGAGAGAGAATTGTTTAGCAAACGTAACAAGCCGCTGTGCTCGAAGGGGGTCTTTAAAGAGCTAACGTTGCTCGAAAAAGCGATTGAAGAGCACGCGAAAGATTATGTGCGGAGTGATGTTGCTTCTCAGAAGGTCATGCTCAGTGCGACTTTGTCTGTTATCCAGCTTGCATCGGGACCGGCGAATGTGGATCTGGTCGACTTTGGAAATAAAGTGGATCGTTTGATAGAGCAGGACCTGACTCCACTTCATGTTGAGCTCATATTCCCTGAGCGACTCATTCCGAGTATCGCGGCCGTGGTTGCTTACGTGGAGGGAAAGATGGTCACCGACGGGAAGAATTCTTCTCAACCGGTCGCTAAAGCTGAGCCAGGGGAACCAATCGATCCGATAGATGCTGAGTTTAGCCTTCCAGATTTGGACGAATTCTAAGCGACGTGGATTCAAATTGCTAGCGCACAAGTGAAGTCGGCAGAGGCGTGGCCATGTGGTAGAGCATCGCTCAACTACTAAACCAAACAATGCCAACCACTTACCGACGCCTCTGCCAAGGAGACCGAGATACCATTTACAGGCTGCTTCAGCAAGGGCGCAGTCAGACCGAGATTGCCAAGTTGATAGGGTTCTGCTCGAGCACGATCAGCAGAGAACTGAAGCGAAACACCGGAGGCTGCGGGTATCGCCCGAAGCAAGCCGGGCGCTTTGCTGCAGCACGAAAAGCAAGGCAGCGTAGACTGCGGAAGATCGTTGGCTTTCTCGCCATTGAGGTCGAAGCCCGTCTTCATCAGCTTCACAGCCCGGAGCAAATCTGTGGAGCGATGCGCAAAGACGGATGGGAGGCTCCCAGTCATGAGGCAATCTATAGCTACATTGCCCGCGACAAGCAGGCGGGAGGAGACCTCTACATCTGCTTGAGGATTAACGGCACGAGACGTTACAGGCGACGCTTTAAGAGGCCTCGGAGCAAGATCCCAGGCCGCGTCGATATCACGGAAAGGCCATTATCGGTAGAGGCACGAACCTACTACGGCGACTGGGAGATTGACCTTGTCGAAGGAAAGAAAGGGACAGGATTCATTCTCAGCATGGTCGAACGAAAGAGCCGCTATAGTCTCTTTGAAAGGATGACAGACAAGCGAGCTTCGACCGTCGCCAAAGCGATGATTCGTCGACTCCGACCATTCAAAACACGAACGCTCACTTACGACAATGGTCTCGAGTTCGCACAGCACCTTGAAGTCGGCCGCGAACTTGGGGCAAAGAGCTATTTCTGTGCTCCCTATCATGCCTGGGAGAAGGGCTTGGTCGAGAATCACAATGGTCTCTTGCGCCAATACTATCCAAAAGGCGAAAGCTTCGCTGGAATCAAGGAGGAATCCCTTAGGTGGGTTGAAGAGGAAATCAATGAGCGCCCTCGCAAACTCCTTGAATACGCTTGTCCAATGCTCTACCTCAATCGTCTAACTGCGGCGTGAGTCCACTTACCACCTCTTTGCTCGTCTTGTGCGCTAGCAACTTGAATCCGCCAGTGACCTGAAATCAATCATTCGGCTTCCAGTGAACGAAACGAGCCGCTATATAAGGCTAAGGCTTCAATCGAGCTAGTGATCTTCAAGGTCTTATGAAGGCAGGGACTACCGCCATCATCCTGTTGAGACAATGCTTCGAGCCCTATTCACCCACACATTCTGCTAATTACCTCTATTGATATGAATACCTTGTTAAAGATACTTATGGCCATTGGCCTGATCACCACGACTACCATGGCTCAGCGCGATTTCGTAAGTGGGAATAATGAGCGCATCGAGCCTGAAGATCTAGACTTCGAGATGGGAGTGGCAGCCATTCCGGATAGAGCCCGGTTC
>CALBPO010000019.1 GCA_937899295.1 uncultured Opitutia bacterium | reverse complement strand
GACTTCGCCGGACGACGGTTCCCCGACGGAGCGGTGCAGTTCTGCCGGATTGTCGAAGCGGTGACACCGCACGGAGTCGTCGGAGGGAGAGACTGCTACATTTGCAACCATGCGAACGAGACGCCGGCGAGGGCGAGGAGTCGTTCAGTGAGACGCGGCGCCTGACTGACCTTGTCGGCGCGCTGGGGTGCGGCATCTTGGCGGCGTGCGCGGCAGGCCTGACGATGGGCGTGGTGAGCCTGGCCGCGCTCCTGGGCGTCTGCGCGGCCCTCTGCCGCCGCTGCCGCTACCGGGCGCCCGCCGTGCGCGCCGCCGCGCCAGTGCCCGCGCCCAAAACCGCCAGCGCGATTGCAAATGCTGCGAATGCACTTAGGAAAAATTTCTCTGAAAGTCGAGAAACGTATAGAAGGGCGAATATCATAGGTGGAAAGACAAGCGACGAACCTAGGTCGGGCTGCAGGAAAATCAACAACATAGGAAGTAAAAAGATTCCCGCTACTTTTGCCAGTACAATAAGCGAGTCTCCTACCGTACCTATTTCCGACCTAGCAAGGATACTGGCCGCCATTATGAGGGTGCCGATCTTAGCACCTTCGGTCGGCTGGATAGTGATACCTACGTCGATCCACCGCCTAGCACCCATCTGATCGACGCTGATTGGACTGAATGGCATGGTGAGCACTAGTCCAACAATGCCCGCCATGTAGATGAAGTGAGCGTATTGGAGGAATATTTTGTAATTCAGTGCCGAAACCAGGCTATAAATGCCAACACCTGCTACGATGAAGAAGAGCTGCCGCTTCCAGTGGCCTCCGTCATAGGAAATCTGCGCCGAATAAACAAAGAGTAGGCCGAGCGAGCAAAGCAGAAACATGCATATCGGGTTAAGGATGTCGAAGCGGAGCCGCTCCCCCGGATACATCAGGTTCTGGTATTGCTTAGTAAATATGCGGCGGTAGACGGACACTTGAGAATTAAGAATTAAGAATAAGGAATTAAGAATAAGGAATCCTATTTTCAGCGTTTCCTAGGTTCATTATTTCAGTCAGTTTACATCTCCGAGGTAGTTCGTGCCTGAGTCGAAGTTGCCGTCTTTGAAAAAGGGTTTGATCACCTCGGGCAGGAAGCGACGCCCCGGCAAAGCCTCTATTGGAATCCATTCTACGCCAACCTGCTTTTTATCGTGCTCGGTGCCTGGACCTATTCCGTTTGGGTCTGTCAGTGAGCAGCGGAAGACGTTTTCTACCTGGTGGAAGGCGCTGTGCGACTTATGAAATTCGTGGTTTTTGCCTATGTATTCGCGCACATAGAGTAGCTCGCCGATATCGACTTTGGTTCCGATTTCCTCGAGGCACTCCCGCTCTAGGCCCTCGCGGAGCGTTTCTCCGTGCCTCTGCCCGCCTCCTGGTAGGATGTAGAAAATACCTGTCCGATCACGCATTTTGATGGCTAGGACTTTTTGATCCAGTATGATGAGGGCTCTAGCTGCGGTTCGGATTTGGCGCATGATACATCCACTTAGATAAAAGCTACTGATCTTGGGGCAAGACCCAACAGTCGATCTGCCAAAATTAAGTATCAGTTTCAGGACTTCCTTGAAATTTGGAGATCCTGCGTCAAATATACACTAATGTTAGAAATTATAGAGTGTATCGGTGCTGACATTTTTAATGAACAGTTCGCGGATTCGCCGCAGTTAGTGGCCTTTTTGGAGGCTCATTTTGCTGGCATCGAAAATACTTCAGCGAGGCGTCAATTACTCGAAGCCGCCGATGAGAGCGAGTTTTCGCTTCATCAATGGGTCGAGTCGCTCAGTATCGCACAAGCGTGGCTCGATGCCCGTGGTCTTGAATTGGCGATGGGAGAACAGATCGGCTACGTCTGCTGCGCGGGTGAGGCGGCGGGAGCGGGTGCCAGCCTTACGCATCTGCCCAGCCTGGTTGCCGAGATGCTTGAAACCTATGGTTGTGAGCGTGCGACGGAGACTGTTAACGAATAGCTGAGGGCCGGCGGCAAATGGATTTTCAGTAATTGCTATTTGTTTTCTGTTATTCGTAATCTCCGCGCGAAGCGCGGTTCGCGCTTGCCTGAGCGTATTAAGCGCATTTGCTTTCTCGCATGGCGCAAAAATTACAGCCCCGTTTTCTAGATTACACGACCGCTCACGCTTTGAACGATGTTTTCGGCACGCCGATTTACGTTTACGATCAAAAATCGCTCGAAATCAACGCCGCCGCTGTGCTTAAGTTTCCAAATGCCTTCGGCTTGACCGCGCGTTACGCAATGAAGGCTTCGCCTAATGGGGCCATACTGAAGATTTTCGCTAAAGCAGGTCTCCACATCGACGCGTCCTCAGGGCACGAAGTACATCGCGCGATGGCTTCGGGCATTCCCGCTGCGCACATCAGTCTGAGTGCGCAAGAGCTTCCTGCCGACCTTTCTGACCTGCTGGAAGCAGGCATTCAACTGAATGCCTGCTCACTTGCTCAGTTAGAGCGTTTTGGCCAGCTCATGCCCGGTGGCCAAGTTGGCATTCGGATTAACCCAGGTGCAGGCTCGGGGGGTAATAATCGCACCAACGTTGGAGGTCCGTCCTCCAGTTTCGGGATCTGGCACGATTGGATTCCTCAGATCAAAGCGATTCTCGTAAAATACGACCTCACCGCAGTGCGTATTCACACGCACATTGGCTCGGGCAGCGACCCAGATGTCTGGCTCAAGGTTGCGAAGATGAATTTTGACATTGTTCGTCAGTTCCCCGACGTCACCACTCTCAATCTTGGTGGTGGTTTCAAAGTCGGCCGTATGCCCGACGAAAAGTCGACCGACCTACAAGTCGTCGGTTTGCCCGTGAAAGAGAAGTTTGAAGAGTTCGCCGTTGAAACTGGTCGACAGATCCACCTCGAAGTCGAACCTGGCTCTTTCCTCGTGGCCAATGCCTGCGCCTTGTTGTCGAAAGTGCAAGACGTCGTCTCGACAGGAGAGGGCGGCTATGAATTCATCAAGCTCGACACCGGTATGACCGAGCTACTGCGCCCCTCAATCTACGGAGCGCAGCACCCAATCAGCCTACTACAATCTTCCGAAAAGTCTGAGGCTAAAGACTATGTGGTCGTCGGCCACTGCTGCGAATCAGGCGATATTTTGTCGCCCGCCGCCGGCGACCCTGAGCTACTCGCCACACGCGAACTACCTTTTGCTGAAATTGGCGACTTCTGTGTGATCGACGGTTCAGGAGCCTACGCCTCTGCCATGACGCCTAAACACTACAACTCCTATCCCGAGGCTGCTGAAGTGATGCTTGATTTGGATAGCACTCCCAAACTAATCCGCCGCCGCCAAAAGTTGGAAGACATTTGGGCGAACGAATTGTAGATCGTAGGGTCTGGGTTTGCTCTGGCCTTAATTGATAAAGAGATAAGGCAGGCGAGCTAACCCAGTCGCCACTATTTATCGCCGCTGCTCTTCTTCGAACATGAGGTCGTCGCTATCTTCGGATCGATTGGCGTGCAACTCGTCAGGCAGGCAGAAATAGTAGATCATTAGCCATAGGCTCCAGCATGGGCGATAGAGAATGACCGGTAGCATGATCGCCCCGCTTAGGCCAACTATCAGAGCTAGATTAAAAGGAATAATTTCAGCGACGCCCAATAATAAAAATGGCGCGACATATCCAAACACTACCAAGCCATAATTAATACAGAGCGGTCCTAGGTAATATCCGTCACCGCGTTCTAGCGTCATCCCGCAGGAGGGACAACGATGGTGTATCTTCAAAAGTGACCGAAAAAGCTTCGCTTGCCCGCAATTTGGACAATCGCAGCGCAAGCCTCGGCGAACGATGTCGCGGTGTCGAACTTTGGCGAGATGTGTTAGTAAGCGATCTGTCATTTATTTAAAGGTAGTGCGTACGCAGGACGCGCCGAAAAATGGTTAGATAGGCTCAGCAATTACGATTCAAGCATCGATGAAATAGCGCTAAAATTATCCGTCACCTGCTCTGCTAGCGCTTCAATCGGCATCCCGTGCATTGCCGCGATGGAGCTTTACAACTCTGCTAAGCATGACTTTGCAAAGCGCTGGATCGACTCCACGATGCGGCTCAACCCGTTTCGGCGATTAGGCGAGAGGTGCTGCGTTATACCGACTTCGCTGAGAAAGTCAGCGTCGGTTTTTTGTATATCGTAGGGCTTCTCTTCACTGTAAAAATCGCAGAGTAGGCTAGCGATACCTTTAACGATGGCAGAGTCAGACTCGGACTTGAAACTGCAAAGCCCCTCCTTGTAAGCAGGTACGATCCAGAGCTGAGACATGCATCCCTCGATTTTAAACGAATCGATGCGCAGATCTTCCGTCAGACCGTCGGCCTTCTTACCGCGGTCTACAATGTAGCCTAAGCGTTCGTAGGCATCAGGGATGAGCGTAATCTCTTCGACAAGAGCATCTTTCTTTTGTTCTAAAGCCATAATATTCTTACAATGAAGTTAGATGCTGGAATCAGGAAGTCAAAAAAGCCCGACAGTTTCCTATCGGGCTTGCGTGTATGTTAGTGTATGCGGACTGCTTAGAGCGTGCCAGCGTAGATTGCATTTTCTCCCAGCTCTTCTTCGATGCGGAGAAGTTGGTTGTATTTTGCAATGCGGTCGGAGCGGCTCATGGACCCTGTCTTAATTTGGCCAGCGTTCGTCGCGACAGCAATGTCGGCGATAGTCACGTCTTCGGTCTCACCAGAACGGTGCGAGATGACGGAGTTGTAGCCATTGACCTTACCAAGTTCGATGGCTTCAAGGGTTTCGGTAAGAGTGCCGATTTGGTTGACCTTCACTAGGATCGAGTTAGCGACGCCTAGATCGATTCCCTTTTGAAGGAACTTAACGTTGGTCACGAAAAGATCGTCACCGACGAGCTGTACCTTATCACCGATGGCGTCGGTGAGTAACTTCCAGCTATCCCAGTCGTTTTCATCGCAACCATCTTCGATCGAGTCGATGGGGTATTTAGCTGTGAGTTCTGTAAGGTAAGCAGCTTGCTCGGCTGAGTTGCGCTTCGCGCCACCTTCACCTTCGAATTTAGCGTAATCGTATACACCGTCCTCGAAGAACTCGGAGGAAGCGCAGTCGAGTGCGAATGTGATGTCGCTGCCAACTTTGTAACCAGCGGCTTCGACCGCATTGGTCAAAGTGTCGAGGGCATCTTCGGTACCTTCAAAATTAGGGGCGAAACCACCTTCGTCACCCACAGCTGTACTGAGGCCACGGTCGTGGAGGACTTTCTTGAGGCTATGGAAGCACTCGGCGCCCATACGGATCGCCTCGCTGAAAGTTTTAGCACCAATGGGACGGATCATGAACTCTTGGAAAGCGATGGGCGCGTCAGAGTGAGAACCACCGTTTATAACATTC
>CALBPO010000018.1 GCA_937899295.1 uncultured Opitutia bacterium | reverse complement strand
GGTGCTTTGACGGTGTCGTCCTGATTGATATTACTTTTATCGATCACACTAACTCCGAGTGTGGCTAGCTCAATTATCTCAGCTGTTAAGGCCACACTAGGGTCAAGTGTTGGAGCACTAGGATTATTATCATTTCCGCTCACCAGCCATCTTGGTTGGCGATCATCCACACCGTCTACTGTATCAAGCGGATCATTAGTAATTTCCTTAGAAGACCAAACGCCCGTCCAACGCGATTGTCCGGCAATGCCACTGGCACCCGGCGCTAAGAGAATGTCTGAACGCGCCGTCACGCGCTGATCGGGCCCTGTGTAGCGCTGCAAATCGCCCAGTGCGACCATTGCTCCGAGCTGCGCGTTCATGCGTGCCTCAAGCTGAGCAAGCTGAATATTCGCACTTTGGGTTTCGACTCGGACCAGCGTTGTGATGCTCAGAATCAACAGCAGTATGAATGCCATCAAAGACAATGCGATGACGAGCGCAAATCCATGTGTTGATGCGGGACGATGTTTCATTTGGTGAAGGAGAAGATAGACAAGGAAGACTTACGCGAAGCCACTAATGGGGAAGTGATGTAACTGATGACTGCACACTAGCAAAATAATCAATTCTTCGCGTGTGTAAAGCACTACAGAATGTATCACAAATCATCATATATGATATATACACAAATGACTAGAAAATATAAATAAATGAATCTGCGGAGCAATGCTAGAATTTCCATAACTACACCTCTAAGTCCTCTAAAGCTTGCAATATTATGCACATTATAAACTCATGGAAGTTTCATTTTTTATTATTTGGTGTTCAATATTACCCCTTAAATAAACTCACCATCTACATTAGTATAGAGAGGTTCTATAGCCCCACCCCTCTAAAGGCCGAGTCCTAAATGTTACGGCGCAAACACATCCTGCTCCTGCTTGAATGGTATGACTACCGCATTCACCGTGGTGTTGCGCAGGTTGCGCGTGAAAACGGTTGGCAACTAAATTGCCCAAAGAGCTTTACCCACAACGAGGGTATTCTTAACAATTGGCAAGGTGACGGTTGCATCGCCCTTCTGCAGTGCACCCAAACACTCGATTATTTTCGTTCGCACAAAATTCCACTGGTCGACCTAGGCCTCGGTGATCACAAGCTGCCAATTACAAGGGTTGTAACTGACAATGAAGCAATCGGCCGACTCGCTGCCGAACATTTTAGGGACCATGGTTATAAAGAAGTCTTCGCCTTAACTGCGGATGGCATTAAAATGTACGAAGAGCGCTTGCAGGCCTTTATCACACATATGGAAGCGGATGGTGGTAAGGTCACTGTCTTTGATTCCGCGGGCAGGACAGAAAGTAAAGTCATTCAGGAGTTGCATGATCTCGCGCAATCAAGGGGTCGTAAAGTGGAAGAACTCTCAGTGGGTTTCTTTGCCTTCCAAGATACTGCGGCGGCTGAGATGATCTCCATCTGTCTAAAAAATAATCTTCGCGTCCCTGAGAACATTGCTGTGCTGGGAGTCGACAATGACGACTTGGTCAACAAAGGCCTGAGCGTTGAGCTCAGTAGCGTTGATAGCGATCAGGAAGGACTCGGCCTGACTGCAGCAAAAACACTACAAAAATTACTGGACTCTAATTCTACGGCAAGTGCGGGCTCCATTCTACGTCACCCCCCAAAGGGAGTCGTATCAAGGCTCAGCACAGATTCCTACGCAGTCGCCAATCCATTAGTTGCCAATGCCCTGCACTATATCAAAAACAATTTCTATCATGGGATACAGGCGACGGATGTTGCTGAGGCCATGGGTGTCACTCAGCAAGGTCTGCAAAAAGCATTTGCTAAATGCTACGGCAAATCACCTGGGCAAGAAATCCGCTATCAGCGCACATATGCGGTCGCTCATCTTCTGCAAACAACCGATGCCAACTTGGACGAGATTGCTAAAAATTGCGGCTACTACTCAGTCAATTCTCTGATCAATAGCTTCCGCGCGGAACATGGGACCACGCCAGGAAGTTATCGTAATCGTCTTAAATCGGCAGCAAAAATTTGAACCCATCCCGCTGAGGAGTGAATCAGCCGCTGGACCAAAAGGTTGCGGATGCATGCCGCAGACTAGTCGCTATAAAAGCTCACAGTGGAGAAATACCAAAGAATGGGCGCGCGTCTGCCTAAGGGTTCTTAATTGCCCTCCAAAAAGCACGACTCAGAGCCGGATCTGGCGTAAGCTCCCAGATCATGTTGGATTTATCTGAAGTCAAATTACTTTCTAATACCGTCCATCCGTTGGCCAAGTTTAACGACTGCTCCAATCGATAAGAAGCACCCAATTCGGCGTTCCAGCCGAGCGAGATCGAACCATCTCCATCATCAATCACCACGGAAGCGACGATGTTTGGAGTCTGATACTCGTAGACCTGCACATGATCGAGGGAAAAACCTGCGCCTTGGGCGATCAGTGAGAGTCCGGTAAGATTATCAGGGACCGTGTAGTCGCCCTCGATCAGCAGGAATTCAGTGTCGTTTGCTGCGACGCTGCCGATGGCAACATCGGTCGCTTGACCAGAGCCAATCGTTTCTCTCACATCAAGTTGGACTGGGCCCGTGGTGCTGCTTTTAGCCCACGCAGAAACATGATAACTTTTACCCGGCTCGAGCACTGCTAGCATATTCTGCTCAAGTCCTCCATCTGAGGTACTAATCGTATTTGATAAAGTGATACTATCTATCCGCATGAAGTCGCCAGAGGTGCCATCAACTGTTGGGTCAGTCGCGGTAGCTGCACCCGCTCCACCCCAAGATCCATCAGATGGGGAGAGAGTATTAAAGCGAATGCCGTCAATGCTAGTCAGGTCTGCCCCACTCGTAATTGTCTGGTAGGCACCCCCTAACCCGTCTTTTGCAGACGCCGTCCACGCGCCACTATCAAGATTTCCAGTAATTCGAAGTAAGCCTCCATTAGACTCCACACGCCATAAACTGTTGTCGAAGCTGTTGCCATATACACTGCCAGACGCTAGCCCCGAGGCACTTGCACGAAAGCCATTACTTCCAAAGGTTTCGAATCGCACATTTACTGAGCTGCTTCCCATCATAAGGGTAAACTGAATCCCTTTTCCTGCTGCCGAGCTAGCAGCACTATCCCAAGCGCGGCGAAGGTCCCACTGCGAAATATCGACATTAAATGAAGTGGAATGCTGGAACATATCTTCCACGGTCGTTACGCTAGAAGTGTCCCACTCCGAGATATCATCGTTGAAATTTGATGGGTCGTCAATTGAACCAATGG
>CALBPO010000017.1 GCA_937899295.1 uncultured Opitutia bacterium | reverse complement strand
AGTGGGCGAACTCGTCGAATTTGTTAGGGATGAAGGCCTTGCAGAAAATACCCTAGTTATTTTTACATCGGACAACGGCACCGACCACAGGATTATCAGCCTGCAGGGTGGCGTATCAGTAAAGGGTGCGAAGGGTAAGATGACAGTGGACGCCACGCATGTGCCGTTCTTTGCGATCTGGCCTGGCACCGTGCCCGCGGGGCTACAAATGGAGGGCTTAATTGATTTCAGTGATATCTATGCCACCCTAATAGATTTGGCAGGTATTTCGATCGACTCGAAGGAGGACGCTGAAAAAGACGGCATCAGTTTTCTACCCTTGCTCAAAGGTGAGCCCACTGCGACGCGCGATCATAGCTTTTGCTGGTACATGGAGCGCACTGATATGACGGACATCAGAACCTTTGTCCAGAATACCCGCTACAAATTACACTCTGACGGGCGCTTTATCAATAAGACCGAAGACCGCTTCGAACAGCACCCCTTATCTGTGGCTACAATGAGTGAGCAAGACCACGCCCTCAAAAGGCAGTTTTCTCAATGGATGTCGCAGTATGATGCCCTCCGCCCTGAACGGATTCCCTACAATAGTGGCCAGCCGGTCGCGATTCCAGGCAAGGTGGAAGTCGAGTGCTACGATTACGGATATCCCGGCGCCACTTACCATGACACGACTGAGGGGAACTCAGGCAAGGGGTTCTACCGCTCTGATGATGTGGATATTGTTTCAAAGAATGGGCGACATCGTGTGACTAATACGAAGGCGGGAGAGTGGTTGGAATATTCGGTCGATATTAAGCAGACTGGCACTTATATGATCTCAGTCAGTTATGCAGGCACTCGTGCGGGTGCTATTCGTATTGAACGCGCAGGTCAGACCCTGGTAGATTCGACCTTACTTAAACCGACAGGAGCGATGGATCGCTATGAATCGGTTAGGGCGGGCTTCGTGAGCCTTGAGGCAGGGAGACAGGTGCTCCGACTCCACATAGAACAAGGAGGCATGCAGTTCGACCATTTTACGATTAGAGCGAATTAGAAAAAGTAACAGTTACCGCCTGCCCTTCCATCCCTTAGTGAATGAGTTACTCTTTAAGAAGCCTTAG
>CALBPO010000016.1 GCA_937899295.1 uncultured Opitutia bacterium | reverse complement strand
CATTCCACAGTTCAGGCACCTCATCGATACTGGTGCTACGTAGGAATTGTCCCCATGCGATGAGGCGCTCTTCGTCGCTTCCTTGGCAGTTACGCATGCTGCGGAACTTGAGGATTTTGAAGGCACGTCCGTCTCTGCCTGCGCGTGTTTGCCTAAAAAAGATAGGGTGCCCGAGCTTGATGACTTGCAGCACTGTAATGACTAATAGCGGCAGGCACAGTGCGGCTAAGAGCAATAGACTACTAACTAGATCGAAGGCGCGCTTCATAGATTGAGGGCTTTATGTCAGGTGTTGATGTGTTTTGCGATGTCATTTATCTGCAGCTTTTAGTCAAACCTGCTTTGACATGTGTTTACTTATGAATAGGGGTAGTGGTTTCTGTAAAATCAACTTAACACCAATACTCATGATACTCAACGCTAACGAACGCACATTTGCACCTTTCAGCCTCACACGTCTACTTACGACTTGTTTCGGTCGCGGTAATGGTGAAAAGGTCTGTATTCTTATCGACCTGCCGAACCCGGCGGACATGAAAGACTTCAAATTCCTCGAGGACGAAACTCTCTCGATCCAAAATTACGGGCACGAGGTTTTCTACAAGGGGTTCAAAAATGGTCAGCTAGACGAGATGAATTGGACGGGCGGCGAAATCTTTGCTTACAAAGAAACTGGCGGTAGTAATCTTGATATGGAAGACGATTGCTACGACCCAGAGGGCAATCATTTGAGCTTAGATAAGGATATCTACACCAAGTATGATATTATTTTAACCGTCTCGACTTTCTCTGCGACGGCGCCTTTGACGGCAAAGTGCAAAGAATTTGGTTTCCGCGGTGCGACGCTCCACGGCCTGAATCAAATCATTTTGGACACCGGACTTTCTGTCGACTATGACTTGGTAAGTGAAGAAGCTGAGAAGCTGCGCCTGGGTCTAACTAAGGCAGATACTTTCGAAATCGACTTTGAGGTCGAAAATAAAGTCTACACGCTCAAGCTCCATACCCGTGGGCAAGAGGCTCAGAAGAGTCACGGTCTCTGCCCCCCAAGCAAGGGCGGTGATGTGGCTAATCTGCCAGCCGGGGAAGTTTACTTTGTCCCAGAAAGTGCGGAGGGTGTCTTCCCTTTCAAGTATGATGAGAGCACGATTGGTCTTCTTCATGTTAAGGATGGTATGATCACAAAATCGCAATTCGTTTACGGCGACTATGCAGAGATTGAAGATCATAACCGTCGCCTCAAAGATGATCCCATGATTGGTGCGATCGGTGAGCTCGGCTTCGGCACTCAGGTATTACCTTTCTCAGGTCGCGATATCCAAGACGAAAAAATTCTCGGCACGATCCACGTAGCCACTGGTCGCGATGACCACCTAGGTGGAAAGATTACGCCAGACCTCTTTAAGGAGCATAAAAACGCCTCCCATGACGATGTCCTGTATGCGCCGCACAAAACTCCCGAGATCCGTTTACAGCAAGCGCGGATGATCCGTGGTGAACAGACAGAAATTCTGATTGAGCATTATAAGCCCGCGAAATACATGGTGGACTTGCTTGAGGCGGAACTTGCTGTTGAGGCTTAGTCGATTCGTGCCGCCTGAGCCTAGTCCAGGCTGCCTATGAATATCGAAAATCCCTACGAGTCCGACGAACTGCTACAGCAGTATCTGGTTTTTCATTATGCGAATGCTGAAGAACAATTTCCTTACCCTTTTGGGGGAGCGGATGCCCTGGACTTCCCTAAGCGCTGTGCACTGGAGGGGGCCGATCTTTCAAAATTAGCGGCAGGCACCCGAGCGCTCGATCTTGGCTGTTCAGTCGGTCGGTCAAGCTTCGAACTGGCAAGGCATTGTGAGGAGGTGATTGGTATCGATTACTCGCAGGCATTTATCGACGCGGCCAATCGCATTGTTACTGAAGGGGTGCACCCAGCTACGCGTCTCGACGAAGGTTCGGCCACGACGCAATTAACTGTCTCGGTCGATCCTGCGATCGATCGTAGTCGACTCAGCTTTGAGCAAGGAGATGCGCAGCGCATTCGCACTGATATTGGCCAGTTTGATCTCGTGATCGCATGTAACTTGGTTTGCCGCTTGCCCGAGCCTATGCGGTTGTTGGAGCGCTTGCCAGAGCTGGTCAAACCTTCTGGCCAACTCTTTATAACGACTCCCTTTACTTGGCTCGAAGAATATACGCCGCCCGGGAACTGGTTAGGCGATGGGGCGGTCGATTCCTTTGAGGGGCTGCGTAAAGCATTGGAGCCTGCCTTCGTGCTGGATCGGCACTGGGACATGCCTTTTCTCATCCGAGAACACGCGCGGAAGTTTCAATATAGCATCGCGCAGGCCAGTTGCTGGCACCGCGTGTAAGGACTTATTTACCGCTTGCGCCCGAAGAAAGGGTGAGTCAGCTTGTCTAAGTCGATTTCGGAGTGTGGGCGTTCGCTTGGTCGTAAGATTGAGAGGAAAGTCCGGACACCGTAGGGCAGGATTCCCTGTGAAAGCGGGGGCGCGTTGGGGCAACTTAACGTGACGGATAGTGTCGCAGAAAATATACCGCCTTGAGCAAGTTTCGGCTTGCCTGAGGTAAGGGTGAAATGGGGAGGTAAGAGCTCACCGCTCCGGAGGTAACGAAGGAGGCATGATAAACCCAATCCGGTGCAAGGCAAAATAGGGGATCGGGCGGCTCGTCCAATGATTCCGGGTATGTCGCATCTCACTTCGGTGGGAATTTCGCTTCGGCGAGATAGATAAATGAACGCACAGCCAAGCGCTTCGGCGCATGGTGGACAAAATCCGGCTTACAGCACTCCGAAATTGACACTTTTTCTCAAATTTTCCGCCTTGACAGGCTAGTGGGGTACACGCAATTTCCCGCCTCTTAACTTTTTATCAGCTATGGCTAACACAAAATCCGCACTTAAGTACATTCGCAAAACAGAGACTCGTTCTCTGCGTAATCGTCAGGTCAAGACCCGCCTCAAGACTTTCGCTAAGAAGGTCGACGCAGCATCTGCTGCAGGTGATAAGGAGGCCTTGGCTGTCGCAGCGCGTGACTTCATTTCCACTTTGGATAAAGCCGGTAAAAACGGCCTCGTGCACCCGAACAAGATTGCTCGCCACAAGGCACGTTGCGCTCAGCTTCTGGCTGCCTAAAGCGGCTTAAATTTTCTTCAAGCCCTTTAAATTACCCTCGGTTTCGCTTGTCGAATCGAGGGTATTTTGTATCTACCTAGCGCGTGCCCGACAAACCAAACAAGAAAAACGCGATCGGCTTTCCGCCGCCCTTACTCGGAGAAAAGCCCTTGCGTCTGCCTGTAATCGCCGAGACGGCAGCTTGGCTCGCGCTGGAAAAGCCCCCTGGTGTCGGCACCCGCGCCTATCCTTGGGATACCGAGCCAGATATGGATGCCGCACTCAATACGCAGTTACGAGAAGGCAAGCCCGAACTGCTGCGGCGTGAGGCCTCGCTCTTCGGCTCGGTTTACTATCTGGATCCCGCGATTTCCGGAGTTGCTGTGTTTGCCAAACACCGCGAAGCGCTGGCCGATCTGCGTAATCACTTCGGTTCGGGCGACTGTCGTTTCCGTTTTCAGTTTATCTCAGCGGCACAACCTGCCGGCTCAGAGGCGAGCTTTCGAGCGGATGCGCCGCTGCTTCAGCATAATGTGAAGCCAAAGATGATCCCCTCGACTGCGAAAGGCAAAAAAGCCTTCACCGAGTTCAAGCGGATCGCCGAATCGCCGAAAGGCTGGGCGCTCTGGGAGGCCAGCGTCGATTTTTTCCGTCCGCACCAGATCCGCGCCCACGCCGCCGCCCACGAGATCCCTGTGATGGGTGATGCCCTCTATGGCGGTGCCGAAGCGCCTACACAGCGCGCTCTGCATCCCAAAAAGCAGCGCGCGGGGCTTAATTTCCCTTCTTTTCACGGGCTTGCCCTCCATTTGGCAGAAGTACAGCTTGTTCCGGGCGACCCAGATGCCACTATTCTCTGTGAGTCTCCTAAGCATTTACGGCTCTTGATCCGGCGTATGGGACTGGGAGAGTGAGAGCTGCGTTGGGGAGCATCTAGCGTGGCGCACAGAGATTCGGGTTTTCCAGGCTCTAAAATTGAATCTAAGGAAACTAGTTGTTTTCAAGCCTCACGAATAGGAACTTGCTATTTGGGGTCGACTCCATTTGCTTCCTCGGCTTCTCAACCATCAAGCATTATGACTATTACTGAAATTTCTATTATCCTTCCATTGGCACCAGGGCACGGCAGCGGAGGGGGCCTCGGCCAGCT
>CALBPO010000015.1 GCA_937899295.1 uncultured Opitutia bacterium | reverse complement strand
CTTAGCTTGCTCTTCAGCAGGAAGATCATAAAGGTTTTTATCCATTGGCTCACCAGGATCAATTCTATTTTTAATTCGAAAATATTTCGCGGTGTAGTCGTGCACGAGAGGTTTAGCCCGAAGTCACACAAATTCAGCTACCCAATGAGCTTCTTCGGATTTGACCTGGCTGAACTAAAGGATATCAATGCGCGGGCATCTATTTTCGGCTACAACGAAGCAAAGCCTTTACGTTTAAATGATAGTGACTATTTACATGGCAGCTCTGAGCCAATCATTGAGCAACTGGATCGATTACTGCCCGTTAAAGAGCTTGGGCAGAGCACAATACTAGTTAGCTCGCCTAAATATTTCGGCTATGCTTTTAATCCTGTGAACTTCCATTTGCGTATGGAGGGGGAGCGATTACTTTGTGCCGTAGCAGAGGTCAATAATACCTTTGGTGATCGGCATGTTTATCCGCTTAAAGAGCTAGAGCAAATAGACGATAAAACTTGGAGTGCGCGCTGTATGAAAGATTTTCACGTATCCCCCTTTAACGACATGTCAGGAGAGTATCGATTTACCTTTAGCATCGAAGAAAATAATATCTTTCTAGGCATTGACCTCTATCAGAATGACACCTGTATCATGAAAACTTGGATACAGGGACAAGGGCAATCCGTAACGAATAGAAGCATTTTTCGATATGTATTACTACATCCCTTTGATACTGCACTAAACAGTATGCCAAGGATCATTAGGCAAGCCGCAGTGCTCTATTATAAAAAAAAGATGGATGTATTTAAGCGACCATCACCTGTATCAAACAATACGCTCGTAGATCGAGATGAGGGGCGCGATGACTCGCCTGTCATATAATTTACAAGAGCTATTGATGCGACTGCATAGGAGCAGCTGAAGGATCTCGCCCGCATAACAATTGGAATCCAAACTTATACCGAGGGCGTGTATTCGGGAATATGCTTTTTTATGGCGTCTTTTATGGCTGCTACATCCGTATCGAACATCGCAGATTCTAAATCTTGAGAGATTAGGCTCATATTGATTTGCGAATCATTCGAGGCGACAAAGCGCATAACGCTAGGATGCTCTGTGGCTTGTAATGTTTCACTGAGATGCTGCACTTCTTCAAATAATTTTTCACCAGCCTGAAGGCCTGTGAACTCAATGTCTATATCAGTGCCCTCTCGTAGGCCGCTCAAGGCGATCATTTGACGTGCTATATCGATGATTTTAACAGGATCTCCCATATCTAGCACAAGAATATCACCACCGGCACCTTCCGTGGCTGACTGCAAGACGAGGCCAACGGCTTCTTCAACCGTCATAAAAAAGCGAGTAACATTAGGGTCAGTCACCGTCACTGGACCACCTGCTGCGATTTGGTGACGAAAGATGGTGACAACACTTCCAGATGAACCAAGTACGTTACCAAATCGAACAGCCATGAACTTCGTGGTGTTGGCATCCGCATTCTGTTGTGCAATCAGTGAAAGTTCAGCCAGTCGTTTGCTCGCGCCCATCACACTGGACGGGTTAATTGCCTTATCAGTAGAAATTAAGATGAAACGCTCGACTTTGCACTGACTGGCAATGCGCGCGAGTTGCTGGGTGGCAAAGAAATTATTACTCAGTGCCTCGGCAGGCTGAGTTTCCATCAAATTAACGTGTTTATGTGCCGCTGCGTGAAAGACGACTTCTGTTTTATCTTTAGCAAAGGTATTTTCTAGTTGCTTGGCATTAAGAATGTCGAGCACTTGAGTGGTGACTCGCGTCTTAGTCGTAGCTTTTACTTTTAAAACATTCTGCTGGAGATTGAAAATGGCAATTTCCGCTTGATCAATACAAAGCAAACTTTCGGGCGAATAGTCGAGTATTTGAGCGACCAATTCACTGCCGATACTGCCACCTGCTCCCGTAACCATGACACGTTTACCGTGAAGCATAGTATGGATACCTTCTGAGTTAAGGTCGACTGCGTCACGACCTAGGAGGTCTTCGAGCTGGATTGGACGAAGTTGAGAGAGCTCAGCACGTCCACTAACGAGATCAGTCAGGGCCGGCACAGTCTCAACAGAAAGCCCTGCGTCGCGGGCGAGCTTGGCGACATGGCGCATGCGTTTAGTCGATGCGGATGGAAATGCTATGACTACCTTGGATGTATTGTAGCGCTTGGCTACTGGGGCTAATTCATCGACTCTGGCGGCAACTAAAACGCCGTGAACATAGCGACCGATCTTATTAGCGTCATCATCAAGAAAGGCGACTGGACGCATACCAAGACGAGTCTTATTCATCAAGTCAGAGCAAAGACCGGCACCGACTTCGCCTGCACCAATGATAATCACGCTCTCAGAGGCGTCCATCGCGAACCAATCTTCGATGCCCCGGCTAGATTTGACGCGCATTAGGACTCGAAAGGCCGCGATAGAAATAAAGCTGATTAAGAAATAGGTTAGGACTACGGCGCGAGGGGGAACGTTTATTCCTTTATAAACATACCACATTAACAGCAGGATGAGTGCGTTTGAAAAAAGGCCACCGAACAAGCGGAACACATCTGGCAAACGAAAATAAGACAAGACTGAGTCAAACTGTCCACTGGCTAGAAGTAGCATCAACTGAAGGCCAACTACCCAGTCGACCATATTGATACGATCGACCGCATGATGCTCTGGAATATTGAAATCGAAGCGTAATTCGTAGGCAATCCAGTAGCTTGTTAGTGAAACAATAGCGTAAAAAACAATCAAAGAAAGCGTCCTCAGATTGAGGTATTTAACTATAAGGTTGGCGCTCATTATTTCGATCGACCTAGAGCTAAAGTATCTTTGATTGTGCTAATCACTGCTTCGCGGTCGGATTGATGCATGCCAGAACCACTGGGTAAGCAAAGGCCGGTTTTGAAGAGTTCTGCCGCCACCTCACCGCCAACGCAGAATCTGCCT
>CALBPO010000014.1 GCA_937899295.1 uncultured Opitutia bacterium | reverse complement strand
GGTGGCGGTGCTAGGAATTGTAAGGTCGGTCAGGCCAGAGCAGTTGTAGAATACATAATCTCCGATGGAGGTAACCCCGTTGGGGATCGCAATGCTTGTTAGACTAGAGCAGCTTTGGAAGGCGTTACTTCCAATGGAGGTCACGCTGCTAGGAATCGTAATGTTGGTCAGGCCAGAGCAGCTTTGGAATGCGTTATTTCCAATCGAGGTGACGGGTTTGCCGGCGTAGGTACTGGGGATGTCTAAAATACCACTAGCGGATTGATTGCAGTCAGACACAATATACTCAGTGCTGTTGCCGTTCAGGGCAAACGTGAGGTCAGCCTCTGAGGCCGCCTGCAGCGTGGCTGCAAGCAACGTTAACATAAGAAGGCATTTAATATTCATAAAAACACTTAATGGAATTTTCACATTACCATCAACTGCAATACGCATGCTAAGTGCTTATTGATGAATTTTTTACATTACAATCAACTAGCAAATAATGGGCCCAGCAGCACCTAAGAGCGCCCGAAAGTGACACAAAAAAGCCCCTCCAGAAGTGAATCTAGAGAGGCTAAAAGTGGTGGGAGCTACAGAATTCGAATCTGCGACCTCATCCATGTCAAGGATGCGCTCTAACCAACTGAGCTAAGCCCCCGTATCCCATATGAAAGGGCGGGAATAAAGGTCGTACGCGTGGTCAAAGCAAGAAAAAATTTGCGCTTTCCCGCGAGCTGGAGAGGGTGCCCACATATGGAAATTGTGCGCGTAGAAACTAGGGACGGCTCCATCCACTACGGATGCGAGGCTGGCAATCAGGTCTATCGTCTTGAGGGCGATCTTTTCGGCGAGTTTTCGCAAAGCGAGGAATTGCTTGAGCCCGTGCGACGCCTGGCGCCTATTGAGCCGACCGCGATTTATGCGATCGGACTGAACTACCGCGAGCACGCGAGTGAGATGAATTCCGAACTCCCGGAATACCCAGTTGTTTTCATGAAGAGCGTGACGGCAGTGCTCGATCCTGAAAGCCCCATTGTGTTGCCTCGGCACATGCACAGCGATCAGGTCGATTACGAATGTGAGCTAGCTGTAGTGATCGGCAAGACCTGCAAAAACGTTGCCGCCAAGGATGCGCTCGACTATGTGCTCGGCTACACTTGTGCGAACGATGTGAGTGCGCGGGATTGGCAGAATTTCCACGGCGGTGGCCAGTGGACCAAAGGCAAAAGTTTTGATACCTTTTGCCCGCTAGGTCCCATACTTGTGACTGCAGATCGTATTCCCAACCCACAGATTCTTCCCATCCGGACGATTCTGAATACTGAGATTAGGCAAGAATCGTTTACGGGCGATATGATCTTCACTGTAGCCGAGCTGATCGAATTCCTTAGCGGCAGTACTACCTTGCTGCCAGGCACAGTCATCCTGACGGGCACGCCGCCGGGCGTAGGTGTTGCGGCTGATCCACCGCGCTTTCTAAAGGCAGGCGACGAGGTTGCGATCGAGATCAGCGGCATCGGGATGCTACGCAATCCTGTGGTTGCGGAAGCCTAGGCGAGGAGAATCGCCTTTCTGCTCGACGATCTATGTCCATTGTCTAATAACAAAGACATGTCTGCCACTGTATTTACTATTGCGAATCAAAAGGGCGGCGTCGGTAAGACGACGACGGCCATTAACCTCAGCTATGCACTTGCCGCAAAGGGTGTGCGCACTGTGCTGGTCGACCTCGACCCGCAGGCAAATGCTACCAGCGGGCTCGGTCTTGAGAAGCTCGAGGGGGGTAGCCTTTATGGCCCCCTCTGCGGAGAGGGGAATGCTCTGGAAAAAGTGCAACCTGTCGGCTCAAACGATTGCCTCTTTATGATTCCTTCTGAAGTCGATATGGCCGCAATTGAGATCGAGCTTTTTCAGAGGGAAGACTACCTTATCCAACTGCGTGAAGTCATTTCCCCCCTACGCGAGTCCGACGACTACGATGCCATCGTGCTCGATTGCCCGCCCGCGCTTGGCATGCTGTCGATGAATAGCCTGGCCGCTGCAGACTATCTTATCATCGCACTCCAATGTGAATACCTCGCGATGGAAGGTCTTGGGCAAATCCTAAAGGTCGTCGATAAGCTCCGCGATGCGGGCGTTAACGACGGTCTGGAGCTTGGCGGCATCCTTATGACGATGTTCGACCAGCGTACTAATCTCGGCCAACAAGTCGTCGGCGAGGTGCGCAACCACTTCGAAGATCTTGTCTTCCGTAGTATGATCCCTCGTAGCGTTCGTTTGAGCGAAGCCCCTAGCTTTGGGCAGTCTATTTTTGAATATGAACCTGATAGCAATGGCGCTCACGCCTACCGCTATTTTGCGGACGAAGTGATCGAACGCTTCAATTTGGGTAAGTAACAGTAGCATATGAGCAAAGGCCCTGCGAGCGAACACCCGTGCGCTAGGTTTTAAAAATGGCCACCTCTATCCCAAATCTAGAGAAGTTCTGCGACCACCTCGCGCATGAGCGTAGAGTCTCCGAATACACGGTACGTAATTATCGTGCGGCAGTAGAAAACTTCGTTCGCTATCTCAATGATGCCGGCAAGTGGAAGGAGGACTTTGCTGCGGTGACTTCAATCCAAGTGCGCTCCTTCCTAATTGAAGAAGGTCGCAACAAAGCTCGCCGTACTCTCCACAATCAAGTTTCCGGCCTGCGCGCTTTTTATCTCTACCTGCGCAGGCAGGGCATTGTTGAGAATAATCCTTTCACTGGCCTGACTCTACCGAAACTGGATAAACCACTGCCAAAGTTTCTCACTGAAACTCAGATGCGAACTTTGCTCAACGCACCCATCTTGCTTTGGAAAGACGGCCAGATCAGCGAGTTTGAAGCCTTCCGTGACAGCCTCATCTTAGAGCTGCTCTACGGCGGCGGTTTGCGCGTGAGCGAACTCTGCGGGCTGAACCATGGGCAAGTCGACCTCGGACATGGGGTAGCCCGAGTGCTTGGTAAAGGCCGCAAAGAACGCCTCTGTCCACTAGGCCCCGTGGCGGTGCAATGCTTACGCACCTTCGTGCAGCGCTTCGATTTAGAAGCCGCGTTCAATGCCCCCTTGGTCTGCACGCGCAAAGGTAAGCGAATGGAGCCACGACAGATTCAGAAGCTGCTCAAGACCCACCTCGCTGCTGCCGGTCTGCCCCTCGATATGACGCCTCACAAACTGCGGCACTCTTTCGCCACCCATATGCTTGACGGCGGCGCTGACCTTCGTGCCGTGCAGGAGCTACTCGGGCACGCGAATCTGTCGACCACACAAATTTACACCCACGTTTCTATCGCTCGGCTTAAGGAAGCACACAAACAAGCCCACCCAAGAGCGTAATACATTTCATAATCCTACGGTGATAGCTCATACTCTGGTGTTTAGAGCTAGAGCCATGGGCCTCAGCTAAAGTCTATGCTTCGGCGTTTTCCGCAGCAATCAGGCTACGCTTTTTCTCTTTACGATTATTAGCCTGCCCAAACTCGCTGCGCCAGAAGCGCCATGGGAGTAGTGCAGTCGCGGTCAAGACGAGTTGCGCGAGCACAAAGCCGATTAACCATGCGTAGGCACTATCCATACGGCCATCACTGTGTAGCCCAACTGGTAGCATGTTCGTGCCGAACCAGGACCAAGCGGTAATGATGTTGCCCCAAATTGCGAGCGCCATGAGGCCGCGTTCTTTGCAGATACCACCCCAGCGGGCATGCAAATAAATGGCACCCATTATTACGATCATGAGAGCACCGTTCTCCTTCGGATCCCAACCCCAGAAACGACCCCAGCTCTGGTCGGCCCAGATGCCACCAAGGATCGTGCCGACTAGGCTAAACAGGGTGCCAAAGCAAATAATACCGTAGACCATCGCGCTGAGTGAGCGCGCGGTGTCTTTATTGAGGCGGCTACTGAAGACTCCGAGTAAGACGAAGAGTATTGCCAATGCACCCGCCAGGAAAATGGCCGAGTAGCCGAAAGTGATGATGACCACATGCGTCGCTAACCAGAAGTTCGAGTCGAGCACGGCACGCATCATTTCAAGTGTGTCGCCCGTCATGGCGAGATGATGCGCGATGATCAGCGTGCAAAAGCCGACTAAGGATGCCATGGCTGCTCCGATCCCATTTTTAAAGAACTTCTCTATGAATATACCGAGCAAAACGGCGCCCCAGCCAACAAAGACGGCGGATGAGTACAGATTGGTAACCGGCGGTCGCCCTTGAATATACATCCGCGAGAGCAGCCCAAAAGTGTGTATGAGAAAAGCCAATACAAGAACCCAGAAAGCGGCCTTAGCGAGTTCTCTAGGCCAACGTAGCCAAGAGATGCAGACGGCGAGAAAGATCAGCACGTAGAGCTGCATCGAAATGTAAAATGGTTGGAGGCCATTAAAGATGCGCTCGTAGTGCACGCGTGAAATATCGTCCGGGAAGTCGGCAATGAAGCGTTCGCGTAGCTCGCTGACTTCGCGGTTGAATTGCTCCGCATCGCCCGAGCGGTAGGCCATGGTCAAGCTAGCGTAAGTGGTCACGTAGGGACTGAGCGGGTCATCCTTCATTACGTCGAGCAGCTCTAGGCCAATATTTTTCCAGTCTTCGAGCGGGTCAACGGGCGGTGGCGGGGGCACCACGCGCAGGTGTGCTGTGGTCGATAGTTTTAAATAGTCGTCGGCAAAGGTGATAAAGCGTTTGAGTAGAGCAGCGTCGAATTCTTCGCCCGCTTGTTGCTTCCGCAGTTCGGCCATTCCCGGTTGGATCGTGGCCAAGTAGCTTTGATATTCGTCGACGAGGCGATCAAGCCTCTCGGGCCCACCGACTGGGTGAAGCGAGTGCATCACCTGGTGGTAGCGCAAGAGACCGTTGTTGATATCGGCGATTTGCTTTTCGTAGGGGCTACGCAGTTCGGGGGCAGGATTGATTTCTCCGTGGAGGCGGCGCAGCTCTTCGGAAAAGGGCAGTAGCTCGTTGAAGGAGTAGTAGCGTTGCCCTTGCTCCGCCAGGCCGACGAGCCCGAGATCGTCGGGGAACTCGATTTTAAAAATAGGATAAGTGTCCGCCACTTCGGGGCGCATGGTTAGATCTATGAACCACTGAATCGGCGAGAGAGTGAGGCCCTCGTCGGTCACGACCTTTTGCCGAGCAGAGAGAATCAGGAGTGTGTTACGCGCGACCGAATCGAGCGGCTTGATCCGTCCACCGACTTGAACGGGCAGCTCGGCGAAGGCTGCCAGATCAAAATCTGAATCGACTTTTGATGAGCGTAATCCACCCATTATCACGAGCGTCGCGATACCATATACGATAAGGTAGATTATTTTTTTCATCCGCGTTGTTTCCTAAGAAATTTAAAGAAGTGCATGCCAAATTGGACGCACATGCCGAGCCCCATCAGGAGTACACTCAGGTAGGGCAGCAACCACCCTGGGTTACGCACGACTTGGAAGATGGAGGTTTTGTCCTGATTCGCGAAGGAGGCCTGGAAAAAGGTGAGCCCTTCGTAGCGGAGTGGGTGGTTCATGTAGATCAGCGCCTTTTGATTTTTGGTGCTATCTTGATGGGTAACTTTGACTTCGCTGGAGAAGTTGAAGGGCACTTCAGTGCCTGGATACTTTTCGTGCTTAAAGTCGATCAGCTCTATCTCGAAGGGGTAGTAATGGCGTGGGAAACGTAGAGCGATCTCGAAGGAGCGGTCCCCAGCGTCCACCATTTGCGGGGGGAATCGTTCGTCCATCACGTTTGAGACGAGCCATGTGCCGAGCGAGTCTTCGCCTTTGATTACTTCAACAAACGCGGTGACAGTATTGATCTCGTCTTCGGAGTAAGTCTCCGGCTTTGGATTTACAATGATGCCCATACGCACTGCTGCGCCGCGTGTCGCGATGGACTCGGCGGGCGAACCGCTGGTCGCTCGCCCTATTTCCGCATTCCCGTGATAGCGAACGGTGCGAATGCTCAGCGGCGTATTCGGAACGTCGATGCGCTTGCCAGGTTTGAGCAGGCTCGCAGGAATGGTGTGGACGCTGTCGTGCTCTGGGTGGCTACGGTCAATAAAGACGAGCTCGTTTTCGCGGAAGCCTTGAGAGTAATTGCTGGTGCCTCCTTCATCGACAGGCATTTGACTTTCGACTGCGAGAATGTCCGTCATCAGCTCGCTGATGAGCAGCAAGATGAGACCTGAGTGAATGAGGAAGATGCCGCACTTCATCCAAGACATCTTGAAGCGGGTAAAGTGAGCGGCTAGGAGGTTGATTAACAGCATGCCTCCTAGCAGATAGCCACCTGGCATCGGGATACGAATCCAGTTTAGATGTTGACCAAGCGGAGCGTGCTCGGGAAATGTCCAGACCACTAAAAAACTCTCGAAGTAGAGTTCTTGCGTGTGCCAAATGCCATATTGCACTTGATCGAGCGTACCGAAAAAGATGAGTACCAGCGAGAAACTGAGTAATACCACCGTCAGCTTGAGCGAACTGAAAAACTGGAAGAGGAACTTCATCGATTAGTGATGACTGTCCTCTAGCTGCACGGAATCAAGGAAGGCTTTCATTTTGGCTTCGTTGCCCAGCACAGTGCCGCTGCTACCGAGGAACTTGAAAAACCAAGTACTGCCGTGGAAAGGGAGCAGGCCGCCGAGGATGCTTTGCGCCTCTCCTTCGAGGCGCACATAGAGACCAGGATGTTGTGAGATCGAATAACTTTCGGTGAATTTAGATAGGTCTTCGGGTGTGGCATCGTCGAGTCCAAGCTGTCCTCGCCAGCGATTTATGTTGGCAAGGCGTCCGCCCACGTCTCCTGGGAAGACGAGAACGGTCAGTTCGGCAGTGCCGTTTTCATCGCTTACCTTCAGATTCGCTTTACGGATACCGCTTGCAGGGAGATCTTCCCATCCTTCGGGCACCGTATAGGTGACCCCGCCAGCTTCGTCGGCGGCCGCTTGCATGCCAGGTAGAATGCGCATGGAACCATTGGTGGGCGCCGAAGCTTTTGTTTCTGCAGAATCAGCCACGGGCGTTGGCATCGTAACTGCGCGGTCTTCTTTAGGGATGAGATAGCTGGTGGGCTCGGCTTGCTCGCACCCGACAAATCCAAGCAGGCAAACCACACTCAAGCAGTAAACTCGCAGGCGACGTTCGAGAACTGTCGCAGAGTGGATGGATTTGACGATGGGTGCAGTCTGTCGCATAAATACGATAGGGCTCTGTTAATAGAAAAGGTCAATCGATCTAGTTTCCGTATTCCTGCAACTTATGAAGCCGATTAGTTAGCGAAGCGGAAGAGGGCGACGTCGCCATCCTTAAACTCGTATTCTTTACCTTCGAGGCGGTATTTGCCTGCGTCGCGGGCTTTGGCGACGTTGCCTGCAGCAATCAAATCATCATAGGCGACTACTTCTGCTTTAATAAAGCCGTGCTCGAAGTCGGTATGAATGACGCCTGCGCACTGCGGTGCTTTCATACCACTTTTAAATGTCCAAGCACGCACTTCTTGGACGCCGGCAGTGAAATAGGAGGCTAGCCCGAGCAGGTCATAAGTCGCACGGATGAGGAGCGATACGCCCGAGTCTTTGACCCCGAGTGATTCCAAATATTCGGCCGCTTCTTCGCCATCGAAATCAATCAGTTC
>CALBPO010000013.1 GCA_937899295.1 uncultured Opitutia bacterium | reverse complement strand
CTTCGCTAGCCGTGCCTGCATGGACATAGAAAACCTCGGCACTGCTGTGATCGAACAAATCGTCGAGCGTGGTCTGGTCAAAAATCAAGCCGACCTCTACACCCTGACCGAAGCGCAATTACTTGATCTCGATAAGTTCGCCGAGAAGTCCGCCAAAAACCTGATCGCCGCACTCGAATCCAGTAAGCGCTCTGAACTCTGGCAACTTATCCACGGTCTTGGTATACCCCATGTGGGTAAACAGTCGGCCAAAGACCTAGAAGCCAAGTTCAACTCGCTCGAAGCAATAGCCAGCGCAACAATAGAGTCGCTTGAAGCCATCGACGGCATTGGCAGCATTATGGCCCAAAGCATCCATGCTTGGTTCGCTGATGTGGACAATCATACTCTCATCGAACAACTCAAAGCTCACGGCCTTAATTTCGACAGTGCTCGCCAAAAAAACGCAGAAGGCATTCTCGTAGGTAAAACCGTCGTGCTGACAGGAGCACTTCCCGGCTTGAGTCGGGACGAAGCCACCCAAATGATCGAATCCGCAGGCGGGCGAACTAGTTCAAGTGTCAGTAAAAAGACTGACTTTGTCCTCGCAGGTGAAGCCACCGGTTCAAAATACGTGAAAGCCAAGGAACTTGGGCTAAGCATTCTTGATGAGAGAGCATTCCGTGAATTGTTAGGGTAAGAATGGGTCGTTTCTAAATCTCGCTTAAAATTGATAAGGACAATCGTTTAGGCATGTTCATCGTGTGTCCATCCTACCTTTCTCACCAATTATGTCTTTCTGAGCGCAGTAAGGCCCTGATTCTATTTCCATTGACTTCGGAGGCTAGGCTGACATCTATCCCGCCCTTCAATGCCCCCGCCGAATCTACCTCGGCGGGTTTTCTATTTTCTAATTGGGGCTAGCACCTGGCTACCAATTCTCAGTTTCTTCTCTATGAACGCCAAAAACATCCGTAACATCGCCATCATCGCCCACGTTGATCACGGCAAAACTACCCTCGTGGACTGCTTGCTCCAGCAAAGCGGTACCTACCGTGAAAACCAGAAAGTGCAAGAGCGCGCGATGGACTCGATGGATCTCGAACGCGAAAAAGGAATTACCATTAAGGCCAAAAATCTGGCCGTCAAATGGGTCAACCCTAAGGATGGCGAAGAATACACCATTAACATCGTCGACACCCCAGGCCACGCCGACTTCGGCGCCGAGGTGGAGCGAGTCATGAAGATGGTCGATGGTGTGCTGCTTCTCACTGATGCCGTCGGTGGCCCACAAGCGCAGACACGATGGGTGCTTCGCAAAGCACTCGACCAAGGCCTTAAGACCATTTGTGTAGTTAACAAAGTTGACCGTGATACTTCTCGCCCAGAATGGGTCCACGATAAGGTGCTTGAACTCTTCCTCGACCTCGACGCTGACGAAGATCAATTCAACGCCCCTTTTCTCTATGCCTCTGCCAAGATGGGTTTCGCTGACCTTGAAGTCGACGGTCCTCGCGAAAACATGCAGGATCTCTTCGAGACGATCGTCTCTCGCATCCCAGCACCAGTCATCGAAGAAGGTGAATTTCGCATGCTAGCCAGTAACATCGACTGGGATGACTACGTTGGTCGTATGGCTATCGGACGGGTCCTTTCTGGCGAGGTTAAAGTCGGACAGACTATTTTTGCGCACCGTAAAAGCGGCAAGATTGACCGCGTTAAAGTGACCAAGATGAAAAGTTTCTCGGGTGCGGGTGATACCGACGACGTAAGCAGTGCAGTCGCAGGTGATATTGTCGGCCTGGCCGGCTTCGACGATGTCGACATTGGAGACACCCTCGCCGCCTCAAAGGAAGCGGAAGCACTCCCCTTCGTCGAAATCGACCCCGCGACCGTCCAAATGGAGTTTTCTGTCAACAACGGCCCACTTGGCGGTAAAGACGGTAAGAAGGTCACATCCCGTCAAATCCGCGAGCGCCTCATTCGTGAGACGCAATCCAACATCTCTATCAGTATCGAAGATACAGACGACGGCACGCGCTTCCTCGTCAACGCTCGTGGTGCCATGCAGATCGCCGTTCTCGTAGAAACGATGCGTCGCGAAGGCTTCGAGCTTCTCGTCTCCCGGCCGACTGTTCTCTACAAAGAAATCGATGGTAATCGCTGCGAGCCATTTGAACAAGTCTGGGTCGAAGTCCCCGAGGAACAACTCGGCAGCGTGATGGAAAACCTCGCCAAGCGTAAAGGAAAAGTCACCAACATGGAGCACCACAACTCTGGTGTCACCGTCGAAGCCGAAGTACCGACCCGTGGCCTAATTGGCTTCGAAAGTGACCTCGTCACTATGACCTCTGGGCACGGCGTGATGAGCCATTCCTTCTTAGAGTATCGCCCACACTGTGGGGAGATCGTGACTCGTCTTACCGGAACGCTTGTGAGCATGGAACAAGGCAAGTCAATGCCCTACGCACTGGAAATGATACAGAGCCGTGGCAAACTCTTCATCGGTCCCAGCGAAGAAGTCTACGCAGGCATGATCGTCGGTGAAAATCCCCGCACTGAGGACATGCCCGTCAATCCTGCCAAAGCCAAGCAGCTCGACAACATGCGTTCCTCCGGTACCGATAAGAGCATCCAACTTTCCCCGCCAATCAAGTTCTCACTTGAGCGCGCGATCGAATACATTGGCCCCGACGAACTAGTCGAAGCCACCCCGCAATTCCTTCGAATGCGCAAACGCGAACTCGACGAAAACAAACGCCGCAAAGCAGCCAAAGCTGCAAAGGCGTAGAGTAATTCAAAAGATTACAAATCAAAAGGTGATTTGAGTCTTTAATTAATATTCGATGACAGTTTTCAAAACACTTAGCTATTAGTAAAGTGATTTGAAAAAGGATGCTATTAGGCCGCCTACATGGCGGTAAGCTTAATCTCAGAACTTGCTCTCCTTACCTGAGAACATACGGGTGATGTTAGAGCGGTGGCGGACGACAATGAGCAATGCGAGAACAAGCCCTAGATAAAATCGCGGATCTTCTGTGCCGTAGATAAAATAGGCTGAAATCGGCAAGCTAACGGCGAAAAAAATTGAGGCCAAGGCCACGACTTTTTTCGTATAAAAAATAATTAACCAGACGACTAATCCAACCAGCAAGACAGGGCACATTAATACAAGTAAGCCACCGATAGTCGTCGCCACACCTTTACCTCCGCGAAATTTAAGAAATACAGAAAAGCTATGCCCTAAAATCGCGGCGATTAGGCCAATGACAGCCAATCGATCATCATGGTAAACCACAAATAAGGGCAAACCGGCTGCAGTAAAGCCTTTGAGTGCATCCAGTGTGAAGACGGCATGACCCCACTTCTTTCCAAGGATACGTTTGACGTTCGTCGCACCAGGATTACCGCTACCTTCTTTGAAGATGTCGACACCCTGGCTGCGCGCTATGATCACGGCAAAACTGATGGCACCTAGTAAATAGCCGATGATTGTGAAAAGGATAATGGAGAACACTGACATGGATCAAATAGACAAGATTCTGAACTTAGGCGCGAGCGTATTTATAAGTGCTTGTATGGAGAGTTACAGCCCTGTCTAAGCGCAGATAAATGGCTTGGGGGATACTAGTCACAGCTGATCTTGAGCTTGGTGTTATCAACTGAAATAAAAAAGGACTCCCCATAAGAGAGCCCTTTCTTGAAATAATTGAACCCACTTTATAGCTTGATCACACGGTATTTTTCAATCGAGGGATTGTCGGTGATCTTCTTTTCAGCGACCTCAGAAGGGGTAGTATCGAGTTCGAAGACCGAGACGGCGAAATCTTGGTCCTTATTTCGGCTGAGCGACATGTTGGCGATGTTGACCTTGTCCTCACCGAGCGTGACGCCGATAAAGCCGACGATGCCAGGAACATCCTTATTCTTAAGAACAAGAAGTGTCGCATCGGTACTGACTTCGACGCTATGTCCGTCAATAATGACAATGCGTGGGACTTGGTTTTTACCAACGAGTGTGCCACCTATGATCCGGGACTTACCGTTCTTACACGCGACTTCGACTTCGATTAGTTCATTAAAGTCAGCATGTGTGCTGCTTTTAACCTCTTCGGTTTCGACGCCGAGGTGCTCTATCTTTTTGGGCGCATTGACGTTATTAACGTTGTCGGAGATCTCACGGAGATAGCCACGCTGAATGGCGTTGGTCAGGGGCAGTATATCGAGCTCGACGATCTTACCGTAATAACGGATGGTGATCTTCTCGACGCCTTCGGGGGCGAGTTGCTGAGAGAATGTGCCGATCTTGTCCCCACGCGTCCTATAGGGACCTAGCTTTTCTAAGCCACTAGGCTCA
>CALBPO010000012.1 GCA_937899295.1 uncultured Opitutia bacterium | reverse complement strand
GGCACCCGAATTAAAGTCGAAACGTAGGCGATTACGACTGACCATGGAGCCTTGTTGCGCCGCATCGGTCGAGGCGATCTCATGCAGTGCCCAGTGGAGCAGGTGAGTCGCGCTGTGGTGAGCTTCGATCGGGCGTCGGCGCGTCGGGTCAATGCTCAGCGTGACTTCGTCGCCGACAGCGATCTGAGCATCGGCAGGCAGGCTATGGGCGCGTGCAGAGGCGAGTTGCTGAACCGCGGATACGGTATAATTGATTCCTTTCACTGTAAGCGTGCCTTGATCACCCAACTGACCACCCATTTCAACGTAAAAGGGTGTGCAGTCGGTGATGACGAGTAATGAATCCTCTTGCAGGTGAATCTCTAGGACGGTCGCGGTGCTTTCGTCCGCTTCGAAACCTGTGAAGATGGTGCTGACTTCGCTCGCGATATCAGCTGCCCGAACGAGTTGCTGCGTGCGCGCTTTGCGACCTAGTTCGCGCTGCTGCTCCATCAAAGTCTCGAAAGTAGCCATGTCGACATTGAGCCCGCGCTCTGCACAGAGTAATTGTGTGAGATCGCTAGGAAAACCGAAGGTGTCGTAGAGCTTGAAGGCGAATTCGCCGCTAAGTTTTCCTGTCTGACCCTCGACCTCTTGCTCAAACATAGTAAGCCCACGGTCGAGGGTCTCGTTAAAGCTAGATTCTTCGCGCTGTAAGTTTTCCTTGATAGCTTCAGCGCGATTTTTTAATTCTGGAAAAACACCCGACATCTCATCAACGAGTGTATCCACGAGTCTAGGTAGGAAAGTTTGCCCGCTAGTAAAGCCGAGGGTACGGCCATAGCGGACTGCGCGACGTAGGATGCGACGAAGAACATAGTTGCGCCCCGTGTTGCCGAGTAGAATACCATCAGCCAGCGAAAAGGCGAGCGTACGGATATGGTCAGCAATCACTCGAAAGGCGATGGCTTCTTTCATCTCGGTAGAAAGTTTAGACTTATCACTTTCGACCGAATCAGGATAAATATCGACGTAAGTTTTACCGCTTAGTTTTTCCAAGGTACGGAAGATGGGTTGAAAGACATCGGTCGCATAGTTGGTAGGCTTTT
>CALBPO010000011.1 GCA_937899295.1 uncultured Opitutia bacterium | reverse complement strand
CCCTTAGTCATGCGGAAGATCTTTGGTAGCGGCCAAGCTGGGGTGTAGCTTTCAAGGCGGGCAATCGCGCGCGGGCTGAGCACAATCATGCCGTGGGCACCTTCGCCGCCCATTACTTTTTGCCAAGACCAAGTCACCACATCGCACTTGTTAAAATCGATATCCATCGCGAAGACCGCTGAAGTGGCGTCGCAGATAGTGAGGCCTTTGCGGTCGGCTGGAATGAAGTCGAGGTTAGGCAGTTTCACGCCCGAGGTCGTGCCGTTGTAAGTGAAGACCACATCGTTATCAAAGTTTACCTTTGAGAAATCAGGTAGCAGGCCGTAGTCGGCCTCGTGATTGCTTACGTTTTCTAGCTTTAGCTGTTTAATCACATCCGTGACCCAACCAGAGCCGAAAGATTCCCAAGCACACATCTCAACCCCTCGCTCGCCAAGTAGCGACCACATGGCCATCTCGACCGCGCCCGTGTCCGATGCCGGCATGATTCCGCAGACGTAGCCCTCGGGCAGCCCAAGGATTGAGGAAGATTTTTCAATGACCTCTTCGATACGCGCCTTAGCAGGTTTTGCACGGTGCGAGCGACCGACGAGCGAGCCGCTAAGTGAGTCGAGCGACCAGCCTGGGCGCTTACTGCAGGGACCGGATGAAAAGAAAGGACGATTTGGCTTTATAGCAGGTTTCATAGTAAAGAATTCGAAAAACTATGCCTACACTCTGCGATGTCGAGAAACTGTTTTGTGAAACTAGCCTTAATGCGAGTCGTTCATGGAGAAACAGCTGCTGCGACTCAAGTCAGACCGCAAGGGGTCATCATGAAATGGAACCTCGGCTATTTTTTGTATTTATGCAGGAGCTCTTTGGGCAAATGACAGATGTCTGCCGGGCATCGAGTCAGCCGATCCTGATGTACTTCATCGCTGCGCAGGTAGTGGGAGAGGGGGAGCACCTCAAGCACGACCTTTGCCGAGTCTGAACGCTGCTTGATCCAGTCGGATGCTTGCTTGAGATGATTGGGGTTCAGGCTGTAGACCCCTGTTCGGTATTTCTCGCCGACATCATTGCCCTGTTGATTCAGGCTATAGGGATCAATGATCTCAAAAAGGTAAGCCATTAATTCCCCGACTGTGACTAGATTGGGATCAAAATGTGTTTTCACACATTCGACATAGCCGTCATAGTCTCCCTCAGTGTCCGTTTGTGTGCCGTTAGCTCGACCCGCCTCCGTCTGGCAAACGCCCGGTAAATGCCGTAAGAATTCTTGGACCCCCCAAAGGCAGCCACCCGCTAGATAGATTTCTTCCATGATTGATGGTGGCTAATTTTTTTGAGATTGCGGAATCAAGAAAAGCATTAGTAAAAATGATAATGACTACCACTAAAGTGAAGGAGATTTTTAGATAATAGCAGATTTAGTCTAGTGAATGGCCCATGAAAAATACTTTTTTATCTCTAATAGTAATATCTGTGGTCTCGCTTGTGATACTGAGTGGCCATTTGCAAGGCTTCAGCGAATCAATATCTGAGAGCGGAGTGGCTTTGGCGGATCCCTACCAAATTGGTTATCGTTTGCCTGAAGATGCTGTCGTAACTTATCCGAACTCTAATCCCTTGCGCCAGGCACTCAGACCAATACCCAAGGCCGCTGTATTTAAAATGGAAGGCTGGAGCTTGTGGGATCCATCCCTAATTAAAGTTGGAGAGACCTATCATTTATTTTGTTCGAGATGGCCAAAGAGTGAGGACTACTCTTTTGATTCTGGATGGAAACGCAGTCATGTCATTCGAGCGACGTCTAAGGATTTATTTGGCCCGTATGAATTTGCCGAAGTTGTCTTACACCCATCGAAGCACCCATGGGCAACTCAAGGGATTCATAACCCTAAAATAGTGAAGGTGGATGACCGTTTTTTGATTTATCATCTAGCAATTCCGCAGTGGTCGACAGGTTTTGCATATGCAGATTCAATTGAAGGTCCATGGGTGCCGATCGATTACCCGATTGTTGAGGCTAATAATCCTGCCTTACACATGCACGATAATGGTTCAGTTTACATGGTGTCCAAGCATAAGCCAAAACCAACACAAGATGGGAAATGGGATGCGTGCTTAAGGGCGCACACAGCTGATCAAATTAATGGTCCTTACAATATTTTGGGCGATGGAAGAAATCGATTGCCCTATAATTGCGAGTTGGAAGATCCAACGATATGGTGGGCAAATGACCAATATAATGTCATCTGTACGGATTGGGAAGGCAAGGTGACGGGAGTACAGAAGCCGGTCATTTATTACACCTCTAAGGATGGGATTGAGTATGAATTATACTCAAAGATCCCAGTATGGACGCAAGAAGAACCCATCTATCTGGAGGACGGTTCTCAGCTAAAAGTTAGTCGGATTGAACGCCCACAGGTATACATCAATGAAGACGGCCAATTGACTGCCCTGCTTGTAGCTGTAGGCATTGAAACTCGCAGCCATGATTATATTGTCATTCGTCCAGTGGACAAATTTGTTCCTAGGAATTTACCCTAGAAAGTAGCTCTGTTGCTATGACCTTTTACTACTGAACCACTCTCAATTATAACTATGGCTATAATTTAGAATACAAAAAAAGCCGCTAAGTGATACACTTAGCGGCTTTTTAGCAATTTTAGATAATTACTATCCGTGGATTTCTGAATATTTTACAGATGCTCCGCGGTAGGTAATTGTTGGATCAACACTTCGAAGATCTTCGTTATGTTTCTGATTTCCAGCAGTTACACTCGCATGATCGGAATGTGATCCGCGGTAGCTTAGTTCTGGATTATTATTTTGCAGCGAATTTGCGTGAGATAGATTCCCAGCTTTTACGTCGTTAGCAGTAGTCGTTGCGCCTCGGTAGTTGATGATATTATTATTCATTTTTTGATGTTTAGGTTAGATTTTTAATAGAGGTAATCATATATGCATTCACCGTGCCAATTTTTTTATGTAAGTCATAAAATACTGATATACAGTTATTTAAAAATAAAAATAAAAAATGCACTTGCACTATATGGTCAATGATTTCTCTTGATGTGGTAAGTAATTTACCACATTAGTTATTGCTTAAGTTAGTAAGCCTTGATAGATAAGAAGTAGACAAAAAGATGGATGATAATTCTAAACCAGTAACGAACCTACTATACCTTGGCTTAAGCTCAGAACTGCGCACACAGATCCAAAAATTACTGCATAAGGGTTCTGGATTTGAATATTTTGATGACCTAGATGACGCCTATAGCCATTTGATCTCAAAAAAATGTAGGACAGAGATTGTGGTAATGAGTGATCTTAATGATCTGGCGCCATTAGCTGTGCTTTTGAAAATAAAAAAAATACAGCGCTTAGTTCCAATTATTGTTCTCAGCGAAAATAAGAAGAGTAGCTTAGCGATAGAAATCATTAAGGCAGGAGCCTATGATTTCTTTTTGTTACCAGTAACGACACGGGAGCTTCTTGATTCAATTAACCAAGCGCTAATTGATCTGAGATTAAATTCTAAGCCAGTTGAAATAGGTGAGGTATTTAGTGATCAAGATACAATAATTGGGCGAAGTCGCGCTATGCGTGATATTTACAAGCAGCTAGGAAGAATTGCCTCACAAACAGTGACTGTATTAGTCAGAGGCGAGACCGGGACTGGTAAAGAACTCATTGCACGGGCAATTTACCAGCACGGTCATCGTGCACACGAAGGATTTGTAGCCGTAAATTGCGCGGCGATACCAGAGAACTTGCTAGAGAGTGAACTCTTTGGGCATGAGAAAGGTTCCTTTACTGGAGCAAGCCAGTTACGAGTTGGAAGATTTGAACAAGCGCACGGAGGTACTATATTCCTTGATGAAATTGGCGACTTGGATCAATCACTACAGGTAAAATTACTACGTGTTTTACAGGAAAAAACAATTCAGCGCGTAGGAAGTTCTAAGAACATTCCAGTAGATGTTCGCATAATCGCAGCTACGCACAGAAATTTGGAATCAATGGTTTCTGAGGGCACATTTCGTGAAGATCTATTTTATAGGCTCAATGTAATCTCCATAAACATTCCACCTCTTAGGGATCGGCGAGACGATATTCCTGATTTAGTGAGTTATTTTTTGCAGAAGTTTGCCACTGAGTACGGTCTGGCGACTCCAAACTTTTCCAAGAAAGCGATTGATTATCTGACACAGCTTGAATGGCCAGGTAATATACGGCAGTTACAGAATGTAATTAGTAAGGCTTTATTAAGCTCTAAAAATACGACCCTCGATGTAGAACATTTCGACAATATCATTAAGGAATCGAAAATTTTAGCTAAAAAACAAGATCAGCTGAAACAGATTATCGAATGTGAATTTAATCGTGCGGCAGCAAATGAAATTGAAGCGGCTTTACCCATTTTAACAGAGAAGTTTGAACGGGAAGTTTATACCATGGCAATAGAGAGATCCGATGGAAACCAAGCTAAAGCGGCACGTTTACTGGGTGTCTCACGTTTCACATTGAGGGAAAAACTCAAATTATATGGAAAACATCCTAGCAGTCACCCAAGGGGTTCTTAGGGTCTACTAGGTCAATGCCTTGTGGTTAGGATGGGGCATCTCAAGAAGGGCTGCTAAATGCTTGTGGAGCTTACTGATCAGTGCGGGTGCCTATAAACATCAGCTCCCTGCTTAAAAATACGTCACCTAGCGGGATGGTATACATATTGCCTATATGATTCCTAATCACGCCCACTGCCTCCCAAGATTTTCCTTATTCAATACTCAGATGCGCAGTAAAAAATAATTATGATTGATTTCAATAAATCCCCAATCCTCGGCATAGTAACTTATGGAATTCTACTGATTTCCTGCATATTGGAAATCTCTGTAGAATTAGGACTTCACGAATTTGAGGCTTTTGCATCCCATCACGGTCTCGCAATATTTGCAGTCGGTAGCTTGTTTGCTAATTGGGATGATTTAACGAAATCTATTAAAAAATTAAAAATTAATAAGCAAAAGTAGCTGTTCAATTAGCAATAATTTAGCAACAGCGCTAGGGGCCCCTAGTGAACGGGCAAATTTGTGGAACTAGCGGTATTCGAACCCGCGTATCAGTGATTTATGACAATCTGTATGTATATCTAATACAGTATTTGCTCTTATTGCTCGTATAGTTTGTAATGAATCTCTAATCAGATCGTTGCTTAATTATGCCTCAATATAATTTCCCTACCCGCAGAAGTCTCTTAATTACCTTACTTGTTTCTACCATTATTACATCTGCTCTGTCTGCTCAGACCCCAGCACCGAGCGACATCTATGTGGGAAACGGTTATTTTAGTGGTGAATACTATGATTTCTTCACTGATCAGGCGGGTCTTAATCAGGTAAATATATCTGACTACGTTTTTTATATAGGTAATACCTACACCTTTCACAAGATTTCAGGTAACAACCACCCGTTTTACTTGAGTGATATTCCCAGCAACTCTTCTGGCTCTTATCATCTTGGTACGTTAAGCTTTCCAGTCAGTAGCGATTCTACTGTCAGTCAATCTGATGGTATCAGATCTTCAGAGAGCATGACTCTGACCATACCTGCAAGTTACAGTAACACTCTTCATTATTACTGTACAAAGTTTTTTCACAATAGTATGGTTGCATCACTAAATGTAGATGTCCTGCCAGTAGATGGTTCACCTTCGTATGTAAATAGCAGCCGTTTAATTATTACCGAGGTAGACCGCCAAGCAGACTATGTAGAAGTGACTTATTTCGGCGACGATAGTGGAGTGCTCGAAGCTGATACAACGATTACTAGCATTCTTGGTGATTCCATAACTTTAGCATCCAATATAAGTTTCAGTGCTGGTCAGACAAAAGATTACGTTAGCAGTTTATCAGGTTCTGGTCATCTGCAGTTAATCGCATTAGATGCATCCAATTCAGATTATTGGGTCCTAGCTCAGGACGATTCCAATAAAGGATACTTTTTTGATGAGCAACTGATTGCTGATCCCTTGCCGGATGTTCCGCAGGGAGAAATTGCTGTAGGTCTGCAAACAGTTGTTTCAGATCTTTCTCACCTTATCGGTGTAGCAGATCCTAATGATGGAACAGGAAGACTTTTCTTAGTTGAGCAAGAAGGTAGAGTTAAGGTCTTAAATTCAGATGGTTCTATTTCGCCTAACAATTTTATAGATGTATCGCCGAACATAATACCTCTCTTCAGCATTGCTCCATATGACGAACGTGGTCTCTTAGGTTTGGCCCTCAGTCCAAGTTTCGCTACTGATGGAACATTATTTTTCTATGCAAGCTACACGAATGGGGGTGAGCCTGATTTCACTGTTTCGTCTGACACTCTCATAATGGATGGGACAGGGTATGATGACATTGATCATCACAGTGTAATCATAAAAAGAACCATCACAAATGATAACTCAAATGATATTTTTGATTCTGGCGACTCCTTTGTGGATACTGAAATACTGAGGTTTGAACAACCAACTGCTAATTCATTTGCGGTTATTGGTTCTAATCATAACGGCGGGCATCTTTTCTTTGATGCGGATGGCTTACTGATGGTAGCTATCGGTGATGGCGGCGATGCTAATGATACTGGTAATGGGCACGTTGCTATTGGGAATGGGGCAGACGCCACGAACATTTTGGGTACACTCATGCGCATAGATCCAGATGGTAATAACAGCGTAAACGGAAAATACGGGATACCTGCCGACAATCCCTTTGTAGGTCATCCAACTTATCTTCCAGAAATATACGCATACGGATTCAGGAATCCGTGGACCTTCTCTCAAGACCCAGCTACTGGAGAGATCTATTCTTCAGACTCTGGTCAAAATACTATTCAAGAGGTCAATAGAGTTCTTCCTGGGAAAAATTACGGATGGAGGGCGAAGGAAGGAAGTTTCTTGTTCGATCCTGTTACCAGTAATGTCGGCTCTCTTCATAATGCGCCCACTATAGACGGACTAGAAGATCCTATCGCAGAATACGATCATGGCCAGGGTTACGCTAATATTATCGGAGGACATATATACAGAGGGTCACTCATCCCTGAACTACAAGGTGCTTATATCTGTGGGGATTATGGTCCAATATTTTCAACCTTCGGATTTAATGATGTTGAAGGACTACGATTAAGAACTGGTGGGCGAACTTATTTTGGACCCAATGATTTATGGCGTTTAGAAGGCTT
>CALBPO010000010.1 GCA_937899295.1 uncultured Opitutia bacterium | reverse complement strand
GAAAGCGGTCACAAGGGGCATAAGGCGCGCTCAGGCGTGTCGATCAATGGCTTTGAAGGTGGTCAGATGCCAATCCATCGCCGTCTGCCAAAGCGTGGCTTTACAAATATTTTCCGCAAAAAATATGTTGAGGTTAATCTTGGCCGCCTGCAAGCAGCCATTGACTCCGGTCGTCTGGATGCGGGCAAGCCCGTTGACGCCGCCGCGCTTGTTGGCGCCGGTGTGATCTCCAAGGCGCGTGATGGTGTCCGGGTTCTTGGCAAGGGTGAGTTGACCGCGAAGAAGATCGAAATCCACGCAGCAGGGGCTTCAAGGTCTGCTATTGCGGCGGTTGAGGCCGCAGGTGGCAAGATTGTGACACCGACTGTGGCTGCTGAATAGCGGCCCACGTCAGGTAAACGGGATCAGGGTATAAGTAGATAATGGCATCAGCATCAGATCGTATGGCAGCGGGGGCAGGGCTCGGCGCATTGGCAAAGGCTGATGAACTGAAAAAAGTCGGAAAAGCTTTAGAGCTATTCAATGTACTTTTCTCTAAATTAGGACGTCTTCAGCCACCAATACATTATCCGCACGAGTGACTGTCTTATTCCCATCGCCGAGCACGAGCACTTTAGGTTTCCAAGATCTGACCTCAGCCTCTTCGAACTGTGCGAAAGACATGATGACAAGCAAGTCACCGATTTGTCCCTTATGCGCCGCTGCCCCGTTGAGGGAAATAGTATGCGAACCCTTGGGCGCTTCGATTGCGTAAGTTTCTAGACGTTCGCCGTTGGCGATATTGGCAACAAGTATCTTTTCATAAGGTATCAAACCGACCTGCTTCATCAGTTCAGAATCAATCGCAAGACTCCCCTCATAATGAAGGGCACGGTCAGTGACTTCTGCGCGAAGTAGTTTGGACTTTAAAAGCGTAACTTGCATTTTTAATAATGTGTAGACGAATGATCAGTTTGTCAAAAGCCGCGCAGGTTGGGACTTTCCCACGCATTTGACAATTTAATTTTGAGTAGAATCAGGACGTATCCTACTAGGTGAGTGTCAACATTGTCGCTATTACTCTCTAAGCGGAGTTGTTTTAAAGATCCATGATGCCCAAATTTGGGTAACTGCCCAACCACTTGACCAGCGGACAATGTCCTTTCAGATCTTGGAGTGCGGCTTGAACTGCTTCGTCCTCGTAGTGACCGACTAGATCGATAAAGAAGTAATAATCCCAAGCCTTCTTACGACTAGGGCGAGACTCGATTTTACTTAAGTTAATACCACGCTTGGCGAAGGCTTGCAGGGTCTTTTCTAGTGCGCCGACTTCGTCGTGTAGTGATATAACTAGGCTCGTTTTATCCCGCCCATCGCCGAGCGGTTTAGCCTGAGTTTTGCCAATAATTAAAAAGCGAGTCACGTTATCGTCACGGTCTTGAACACCACGTGCTTGAATCTTAACGCCGTAACGCTGCGCCGAAAGTGCACTTGCCACGGCAGCAACGCCCTCCGTTTCTTTCGCAATACGCACAGCCTCTGCGGTGCTCACAAGGTCGACGACCTCCGCATTCGGCAGGTTCGCACGAAGCCATTCTCGGCATTGCCCTAGCGCCTGATCTTTAGAGCAAACTTTTTTAATCTTTTCCAATGGTGATTGCGAAATCAAACAATGCTCAATTGGCATGTAAACCTGAGAGCAGATATGCAAATCTGACTCGACCAGCATGTCCATAGAATGGAAAACAGCGCCTTCGGTCGAATTTTCAATTGGGACAACTCCATAATCGGCAGCGCCCGACTCCACTTCGCTGAAGACATCGTGAATCGTCTTGCTTGCGCGGTAATCGAGACTTACGCCAAAGTTAGAAATGGCTGCTTGATGCGTGTAGGTCGCTTCGGGCCCAAGATAAGTAATCACTAACTTCTTCTCCAAGGCAATCGACCCTGAGATCACCTCCCGGTAAACAGATCGGATCGTCGGGTTTTTAATCGGACCAGGATTGAGCGAGCAGACCTTTGTCATCACTTGCGCCTCGCGTGCGGGATCGTAGTAATCGGCACCATTGGCATGTTTAATTTTACCAATCTCACCAGCGTGTTTCACGCGTTGATTCAAAAGATTAACAATCTCTAGGTCGAGCGCATCGACAATGGCAGGTTCAATCGCCTTTGCGGTGGGATCGAGCCCCGCGGTCATGAGAGCCCAATAAATCGCCTGTAAAGTCTCATCGGAGAGAGGCCCCTCATTGAATTTGGCCACCTTGGCAAGCACGGCCGATTCATCGGCGCCACCATCACTCACGACACGCATGTTGAGTAAGTCGACAACTTGATGGTCGATCGCGTCAATTGCGTCACGACTTTCTTGTAGCTTCGTGCTTATATCTTCGGACATTAGGTTTTGGGCATGTAGTATCTAATCAAATTCAGACTCGAGTTTAATGGCGGCTTCCTAATCAGGCGCAGCATCGCTCTCCGCGTTTTCCAGTTGCCAGTCAACTTCCACAAACTTCTCGTCAAGCGGCAACTCATCCGGCCTAGGCTCTTTCGATAGGCCAACATCTTCGTCTGAAATTTCTTCAGGCTCTTCCTCACTACGGCGCATCCAATCATCGATCTGATGGTTCGTGAGCACGTCGGATGCAGGTAGCGCGTCTAGTTCTTTGATTCCTGTAAATTCAAGAAACTTTTCAGTGGTACCGTATTGGATGGGTCGGCCAGGCAGTTCAGCTCGGCCGGTCACTAAAGCGAGTTCGAGTTCGATCAATTTATTAAGCGCACTATCTCCGGATACGCCGCGAATCGCTTCCATCTCGGCACGCGTCACTGGCTGACGGTAGGCAATGATCGACATGGTTTCTAGCGCAGCAGGGCTAAGCTTCATCGGGCGAGGCTCTCCGCGTAAGAGTCGAACAAACTCAGCAAATTGAGGTGCTGTAACTATCTGGTAGCCGCTCGGTCCTTCGACCACTCTATAGGCCTTATCCTGCACTTCAGCCTCGTCGGTCAGCTCTATCAGCATATCGCGAATCTGCGCCTGGGTGACAAGGCTTGGCACTTCCGTGAGCTCAGCCACCTCGTCTTTCTCATCTTTGGCATCCTCCAGCGCTTGATTCAAATCCAAGTGGTAGCGGGCAAAAATTTTAACTAAGTCCTTGAGTGTAATTGGCTCGGCAGTCGAAAGCAGTAAGGCTTCGAGGGTCTTTTTAAGGTCAAAATCCATAGAATAGATGATGCTAGGTCGTATAATATCGTGTGTGAAAGCAAAAAGGGTGTTGTCGTTTGTTCTACTATTCATTGACTTCTGCGCTTTTCTGCAACGAGAAACACCTTTCAACTAAATTTTATTTGCAAAACATTATGTCTGATACATCCAAACGCCCCCACTCCTCCGTAGTCGTCGACGGAAACGACCGTGCGCCCGCCCGCTCCATGCTACGGGCTGTAGGCTTTACAGACGCAGATTTTCAAAAGCCGCAAATCGCGGTAGCCGGTTCACCCAGCGATTTGACTCCTTGTAATATGCACCTCGGCGAACTCGCCGAACATGCGACCAAAGGAATCAACGATGCTGGCGGCAAAGCTGTTAATTTCAATACGATCACCGTTTCCGACGGCATCAGTATGGGCACAAAAGGCATGCGCTACAGCCTTGTTTCGCGTGATGTCATCGCCGACTCAATCGAAACCACGGTAGCCGCCGAGGGATTCGACGGACTCGTCGCGATCGGTGGTTGCGATAAAAACATGCCAGGCTGCATGTTGGCGATCGCGCGTCTTAACAGGCCCGCTGTCTTCGTTTACGGCGGCACTATCCTACCTGGCCTCTTACCGCACGATGAAAAAGAAAGCAAGCCAATGGATATCGTCTCCGTCTTCGAGGCTGTTGGTAAACACGCCAAGGGCGAATTGAGCGACGAGGAACTCAAAGAAGTCGAAAAATATGCCATCCCTGGTGCTGGCTCTTGCGGGGGCATGTATACCGCCAATACGATGGCCAGTGCAATTGAAGCACTCGGCATGAGCCTACCCGGCAGCTCTGCACAGACCGCCGTGGGTGAGGCCAAACGTAAAGATTGTGAGATGGCAGGCGCCGCCGTAATTAATCTACTCGAGAAAGACATTAAACCGCGCGACATTATGACGCGCAAGGCCTTTGAAAATGCAATCACGACCTGTCTCGCGCTCGGTGGCTCGACCAACATGATTTTACACCTACTGGCCATCGCTTACTCAGCCGAGGTCGACCTTAGCATCGACGACTTCGCCGAGATTGGTGCGCGAATTCCGTTGTTGGCCGATGTCAAACCCTTCGGCAAATATAGCATGAACCATTTGATCCGCATCGGTGGCATTCGCCCCATGATGAAAATGTTACTCGACCGCGGCCTCTTGCACGGCGATTGCCTCACCGTGACTGGTGAAACCGTGGCTGAATCACTCAAAGACGTGCAGGCCTACGGAAGTTCTCCTGACGAACAAGATATCATCTACCCC
>CALBPO010000009.1 GCA_937899295.1 uncultured Opitutia bacterium | reverse complement strand
AGTTTGATGGGCTCAAGCTGGCAGGTAATTATCGCGATGGCATTTCACTAAGTTACTGCATCGAAGCGGCAGTCTCCAAGTAGAGACACTTCACTACGTGAGCACTCTTGGAGCATCTAAACAAACAGCAAAAATAAAAAAGCCCCATAGCTGTAGGCTACGAGGCTTGCTGAAAATTAATTTTTTCTTCACGCGTCTGCTGGGCAGCAAGACATCTTCGGCATGGGGATTGTGGGCTTCGCAGCCGAGGAAGCTGCTTCGCTTACGCCGCAAGATTTTTTGTCGTCGCCATCCTTATCTGCCGAGCTGTCCTTGTCACCGCCGCAAGTACCACAGCAAGATTTTTCTTTGATGTCACAGGACTTCTTATCATCGGAAGATGCTTTTTTTTCAGAGCAGCATGATCCAGAGTCAGAGCAACAACTCTTTGCTGCTTCATCTTGAGAGTGTGCTTTTTCGTCGGTGCCGCAGCCGCCACAATGCGCATTGGCCGTTAATGTCGCGGCGACGATAGAAGTCGTAATTAGTAGTGCTTTAATCATAATATGTGTAGGAAGAGTTAGAGTTTAAATAACCTTAAAGGTTGATGTGAATGTGACGAACAATATTTACAGCTATTTCGCAAGTTCTATTCTCTCAAAACTCAAACTAAGTCCTGTGGAGGGATCAATTTCGATTAGACAACCAGAAATACGCACATCGTCCTCCGCTACAGGGAAACGGCGCTTCATGCCATCGAGGAAGGAAGCCACAACTTGCCCGACATCGCGTCCAAGGACGGAGGCATAGGGACCACACATGCCCGCATCACTCAAATAAGCAGTTCCTTTGGGTAAGATTCGGCCATCAGCCGTCGGCACGTGTGTATGAGTGCCGACCACTGCGGCGGCGCGGCCGTCAAGGTGCCAGCCTAGGGCAATCTTCTCGGAAGTGGCCTCCATATGAACTTCGACGAAGACAGCGTCGCACTGCGACTCCAGCTCAGCCAGCTTAGCGTCAGCCATAAGGAAGGGACAGCTGGACTTAAATGTCAGATAGTTGCGCCCAAGCACAGTCAAGATGGCGAGGCGAAAGCCATCTTTTTCCACAATCAAGTGACTGCGCCCAGGGTTTTGCTCGGGCAAATTAGCTGGGCGGCAGACCTGCTCCAGCCCGTCGATTTCATTTTCAAATTTTTTCTGATCCCAGACGTGATCACCCAGCGTGACGGCGTCAACGCCGGCTGCGATCAACTGGTCAGCGATTTTTTTAGTGATACCTGCTCCGCCCGCAGAGTTTTCAGCATTAGCGATCACAATGTCCGCGCCTAACTCTTGGCGAAGCGAAGCAAGACGCTCGACTACAAAATTGCGGCCAGGACGCCCGACAATGTCTCCTAGGAACAAAATTTTTGGCATATTTCAATGGTATGAAGACAGGTCTGAATCGTGCAAGCCAACTTATCAGAGATAAATTTTGAATTTGAAACCCATCTTGATCATACGAAGCTATTGATAACACGTTATGCAGACATCGCGGTAGCAGCCTGAAGCTGACTTCAATCTCTAGAAGTGCACCGCGATAAAGGGTGCTTACATGCTTGATTTAGGGGCGTTTTACTGTCTTCTTCCTAGCCTTTCCGCTTGGGCGCTGCGCCTAAGCCTACCAGAACCACGCAAAACACCAGACACACGATGAAAACCGATAAAGCAATCGACTTTCCTGAACAGGACGAAATAGGCCCCGAAATGAAGGGTGCTGATGCCTTGGTCGCCTCTCTTGAGCGCGAGGGTGTGGATGTGGTCTATGCTTACCCCGGCGGCGCTTCAATGGAACTGCACCAAGCCCTGACTAAGAGCGAAAAGATCCGAACCATTCTTCCTCGCTTTGAGCAGGGTGGCGGCTTTATGGCGCATGGGCATGCACGTGTCACTGGTCAAGCCAGCGTCTGCATGGCAACCTCTGGCCCCGGCGCGACGAATCTCGTCACCTGTATCGCAGATGCTTACATGGACAGCATTCCGTTGATCGCGATCACTGGTCAAGTTTACCAGCAGTTTATCGGTAAAACCGCTTTCCAGGAGACCGACTTTTTCGGCATGACTCTACCAATCGTGAAACACAGCTTCCTTGTTCTCGACAAGGAAGACCTCCCCCGCGTGGTCAAAGAAGCTTTCCATATTGCACAAACTGGTCGTCCCGGTCCTGTTGTGATCGATATCCCCAAGGATGTGCAGCAAGCCATGTTCGAGCCAACTTTTCCCGCTAAGATAGATATCCCAGGCTACAAGATTAAATCGACCAAGCCCGAGGCGACCGACAAGGAACTCCTCGAGGTGCTCGACTTGATCAGTAGCGCTGAGCGCCCAGTACTCTACATTGGTGGTGGCATTATATCTGCCGAGGCGCATCTTGAATTGCGCGAGTTTGCCGAAGTCACTGGCCTACCCGTTGCCTCCACCCTTATGGGGCTTGGCGCCTTCGACGCGGAGCACCCGCAATCGCTCTACTGGTTCGGCATGCATGGTACGGTTGCCGGCAACTGGGCTGTCTGCGATAGCGACATCCTCGTTTGCGCAGGCGCTCGTTTCGACGACCGTATTACAGGTCTAGTCTCCAAATTCGCACCTGATGCAGAGATTGTCCACATCGACATCGACGTCTCAGAGCACAATAAAAACAAGCGCGTTAAACACCCCATCCATTCGGATATTAAATACGCGCTCAAGCGTATGACCGAGTTGGCTAAAAAAGGAAAATTCAAAAAGCCTGACATCAGCAAATGGAATGCAACGATTGAAGGCTGGAAAAAAGAGTACCCATTTTCCTACGACAAGACGGGCCACATAACTCAACAGGAAGCCATCGAGACACTCTACGATGTCACGAAGGGCGACGCCATCATCACGACTGGCGTGGGGCAGCACCAAATGTGGGCAGCACAATTTTTTAAGTTCCGCGAGCCACGCACCTACATTAGCTCACTTGGTCTCGGCACGATGGGTTTTGGCCTGCCTGCCGCGATTGGTGCCAAGGTTGCTCGTCCAGATAAGCTCGTTGTCAATATCGATGGTGACGGTTGCTTCATGATGAACATTCAGGAACTGGCCACCGCGAAGATCGAAAAAATCAACGCAAAGACCATTATCCTCAATAACCAGCACCTAGGTATGGTGGTTCAATGGGAGGATCTCCTTTACGAGAGTGTTCGCGGTCAGACCATCCTTTGTGACAAGGACAACATCGGTGGCCCAGACAACGTCGATGCCATCTATCCAGACTTCGTAAAAATCTCCGAGGGTTTTGGCGTAGCTGGTAAGCGCGTGGTCAAGCGAGAGGAACTACGAG
>CALBPO010000008.1 GCA_937899295.1 uncultured Opitutia bacterium | reverse complement strand
CTTTGGTAAGATCGACGGCTCTTTCGGTCCTTTTGTATCTTTGCAAGGTAAGGATTTTGGCGATGGTAAACGCTATACCTGGCAGCGTGGTAATTGGAAAAACATCTATGATATGTCATTCCCACAGAAAGGCACTCGTGACCTGACTGCTGACGAAGCAAATGCGCAATGGGCGGTTGAAAAATTAAAAGGCTATTCTGACGAATCGGATGTAAAACCATTTTTCATGGGTATCGGATTTATGCGACCTCACACTCCGTTGATTGTGCCCCAACGCTTCTATGACCTGTATCCATTAGAAAGTCTTGAATTACCGGAAATCCTTCAAGGCGATGCAGAAGATACCTATTTAACTAAGTCTCGAGGAGGCAATGATCGCGGCTTGAAACTATTTAATAGTTTAGTGGCTTCCTACGATGGAGATGTAGAACTTGCTTTGAAGCATTTCACCCAAGCTTATTTAGCCTGCGTTGCGTCGGTCGACGAACTGGTAGGACTCATTTTGGATGCGGTAGATCAATCACCTCTTAAAGACAATACCATCATTGTATTCACCAGTGACCACGGTTGGGGGACAGGTCCTAAAGATTACGTTTATAAAAATTCCCTTTGGGAAGAAAGCACACGTGTTCCATTTATTATTCGTGCGCCCGGAGTTGCCAAAAAGGGGGCAGATGTAGCACTGCCAACCTCTCTGGTCGATTTGTATCCAACATTAATTGAGCTTTGTGATTTAAGCGGTGACACCCGCCGTAACGAGCAAGGCGCTGAAATAGATGGTACAAGTCTTGTGCCATTGATGATTGACCCAACTTTACGAGATTGGGGTGGCCCTGAGGGTGCGCTGACGGCAATTCACAAGTGGAAAGATATGGATCCTATGATGCAGAATTATTCGCTTAAAACCAAGGACTGGCGATATATCCGTTACTATACAGGTGACGAAGAGCTCTACGATCATCGTAGCGATTTGCTCGAATGGGATAATCTAGCAGGTAACCCCGAATATGCCGCTAGGTTGGCTTCTTTCCGCAAGCAACTTGATCAGCGTATAACAATTCGTACTTCAACATCCGCCAGTCCAGCATCCACTTCGAAGGCAGCCTCTTCTGATGACGGTGAAAAGTGGAAAAGCATTTACTTCAAAAAATACCCTGAAGCAGATATCAACAAGGATGGCACGCTGACATGGCCCGAATTCAAGCAACATAAAGGTAGCCAATAATTAATTATGGCTAACGATTTAGCGATCAGATTGAAGCACTAATAACATAACAAAATCACTATGAACAAAATTGTCCAATACACACTTATAGCCACTTTAGGTTTTTTCTCTGCCAGCGCATCTGCTGAGGTTCAAGCTGCTAGCCAAGTTCAAACTACTGGTGTATTTTCGAAAGTTGCTGAGCCAAGCGAAAAAGGAAGTGGCATTATCTTTACGGATTCAGTTACCTCTAAGAAATATTATTTGATTAAGTCATTGGTGAGTAAGGTGACTCCTCATATTGGCAAGACTGTTAAGGTGAAGGCATCGGTAAAGCCGGTGCCCAATGGGAAAGCCTACATGATGGTATGGATTGTCGACATCAAGGCATAGGCTAGCTTATATTATACATCTTCTTTACTTTTACATCAGCAAAGAGGATTAATTTGTATCGCCTTGAGACTATATTGTAGCAGCAAAATTAGATAATTAACTTAATGAATATTCAAAATTTCATCGATAACGAATTCGTCGATGGTGTTGGAACTATCGACGTTTTCAACCCTGTCACTGGCGAAAAAGTTTCTCAGGTAGCTAGTGCCAGCGCAGAAGACGTTAATCGTGCTCTGCATGCGGCACAAACTGCTTCTAATACCTACGGCCAACTTTCCATCAATGCGCGAAAAGCACTCATAGATGAGCTGATTGCTAAATTAAAAGGCGATGAGGCTAGTATCGTCGATCTATTGATACAAGAGACTGGTAAAACATACGACGTGGCGAGTTATGACTTTAATATGCTAGTCGACTGTTTGGGCTATTACGTGGAGGAAGTGAAACGCCATTATGCAGAAACGATTCCCGATTATGATGGTGGCCACCTGAATTTTTTGTCCTATCAACCTGTCGGTGTTGTGGCTGGCCTATTAACATGGAATTTCCCCTTATTAAATCTTGGCTACAAATTGGGACCCGCATTGGCGAGCGGGTGCACCTCAGTGTTTAAAATCTCTGATAAAACACCTATGGCTTCAATGCGAGTTGCCGAGCTGATCAATGAAGTTGCCTTTCCAAAAGGTACGGTGAATATGCTCTGCGGTCGCGGCAAAGTAGTCAGTGATGCTATGGCAGGGAGCACAATACCACGTCTGTTGACGATGATTGGTTCGACTTTTGCGGGTCAGAAATTAATCGAAAAATCTCCCACTAGCGTGAAGCGTTTATCACTCGAACTCGGAGGTGATGCACCGGTGCTCGTTTTTGAAGATGCCGATCTGGATGCAGCGGTCGCAGACATAGTTGGGCTAAAATTAGCGAACGCAGGTCAAATTTGTGTCGCTCCTAATCGTATTTTTGTCCATCGGAATATTTACTCAGACTTCATTGATAAAGCTAAGGTGCTTATGGAAAGTTATCAATATGTCGGCGAGCAAAGCTCTGGGCCTGAATTGAGTCCGGTGGTCTCTGAAGAAATCCTCAATAGCCTATTGGGTTTCTGCGAACCCGAGGTGCATAAGGGAACGATTGTCACTGGTGGTAAGCGGGCAAATCGCCCCGGGTATTTTATGCAAGCAACTTTGATCAAAGATGTAGCGCGTGACAGTGCCTTGACATGTGAAGAAATCTTCGGGCCGATTATGCCCGTCATGCCATTTGATGATGATGATGATATCTTCGCGATTGCAAATGACACTGAATATGGATTGTCAGCATATCTTTACACTCAAAACCTTGCTCGTGCTCTCGAGGCCGAACGACGCTTACTGTTTGGTAACATCTTGATAAACGAAGCATATTACTCGCTACAATTACCTCACGGTGGCCTCAAGCAAAGTGGATTCGGTAAGGATGTGAGCCATCTAGCGCTCGATGATTATTATGATACCAAGCGCATCTCAATTAAGCGCTAAGACTTCGCTATTATGAAAATTGTCGATATTCAATGTTTTCCCTTACGAACTGATTTGAGCCGAGCAATCGGTTTCTCGCAGTGGTATTATCATGCCAAGAATAACTTTGTTCTAAAAGTGGTGTGTGATGATGGCACAGTGGGCTGGGGTGAGTGCTATGGGCCAAACCTAGCGATCGCCGCATCGGTAGAGCATCACTTCCAGCCTTTGCTCATCGGTAAGGACCCGCTGCAGAACGAGGTGTTGTGGAACTTTATGTGGTGCGCGTATTGCGACTTTAATCGTTATGGCATTTTTATGGCAGCCATTTCGGGAATCGATATTGCGCTCTGGGATATCAAGGGAAAGGCGCTCAATACACCTGTTCGCGTTTTGCTAGGTGGTTCTAGCGAGCCCCTGCCTTGTTATGCAACTGGCATGTACTATCGTGACGATAAGCCTGAAGCCGAGATGCTTGCGGAGCTACTCGATGAAGCGGCTACTTATGTCGATGCAGGTTACACCTTCCTGAAAGTGAAAGTGGGGAAAAACTTGGAATTTGATAAAGAGTTGATCGCTCAATTTCGTAAGCGATTCCCTGAATCAAAAATCGCAGCCGACTCGAATCACGCCTATAATTACAAGGAGGCGATTTCGATCGGTAAGGTTTTGGAGGCAAATGATTATTGCTGGTTTGAGGAGCCGCTATCGCCTGAAAATTACGCTGATATGGCGCGCCTACGTAAGGTCTTGTCAGTGCCCATAGCTGCCGGCGAATGCGAGCAAACGCGCTATGGCTTCGAGCGCTTTGCCAGTGCGCGGAGTCTCGATATTTTTCAACCCGATATCGCTTATTGTGGCGGTATTACTGAGTTTCAAAAAATCAATGCATTGGCCTCCGCAGCACATGCCGATGTTGTGCCGCACTGTTGGGGCTTGAAGATCAACCAGGCTGCGGCTGCATCGGCGATTAGTATGGTTCCTGAAAATCCGGGGCGTTTCGAACGTCGTCAGGTATTTCTAGAAGTGGATCAAACCGAACACCCTATTCGTGATACTATTTTTTCAACAGCTCATGATGTCATTGATGGAAAACTACACTTTAATGATTTGCCAGGGCTCGGCGTCATTATTGATGAATCGGCGATGGAGCCCTTCGTGATCGATCCCAAGGTGAAAGACTAAACTAGCTTCGCAGTCGTTAGATAATTTAAACTGGTATGAAACACTTATTTACTTCTGAAATGCGCCAGCAATTAGCCGCTTCCCGTGCAATTGCAACTGTGACTGTTCAGAATGTCGAAGATGCTAAGCCACTAGCTGATGCGTTGTTGGCAGGGGGGATAAATGCAGTGGAGATTACTATGCGTACACCGGCTGCATTAGAAGTAATGAAAATCATCGCCGATAACTATAGCGAGATGCTGGTGATGGCCGGCACCGTGATTACGCCGATCCAAGTGCGACAGGTGCAAGACGCCGGCGCGACTTGCGCAGTAGCTCCGGGGATGAATTCACGCGTGCTGCAGGCGGCTATAGAGGCTCAGTTACCCTTCGCGCCAGGTATCGCGACTCCTAGCGAGATTGAGCAAGCATTGGAGTTCTTGAATAAGCACGAGCAAGAGGCATAAATGAAGTTGCAAACATGGCAAGAGTTTCCTCTGCCTCCTTTTGAGGCACTTCTGGAGGTCGATTGATAAGATCTTCAAATAGCA
>CALBPO010000007.1 GCA_937899295.1 uncultured Opitutia bacterium | reverse complement strand
GAAGCTACGGTAACAGGCAGCGCATCCGAGTCTACCTGTTCGGCGGAAGTCCGCAGTGGTCAATCCGCAATCTGGGCAAGCGATCCTAGCTTCACCTTTTTCGAGAGTGAGATTGGTCTTAGATAAAAGGTCCGCAAGGGAGTAACCCTCGGAGTCAGTGACTCCCTTAGCCTGCGCACAAGACTCGCATAGATCGACCTTGATAATCTTGTTGTTGACGATCTGAGTCAGATGGACGGTTGCGGGTTTGTTGCAATGACTACATTTCAAATTTTCAGACATACTTTAATAATAGGTCTGCCTTTCAAAATCGCAAAGCAAAAGCATACTTTATCTCAGGGTAGCCTAAGTGTTTGTGAGTTTACATAGAATTGACAACAATTTGCATAAATTGTGCCAATTTCTAAGTAAGGTAAGCTTCTCAGATCTTTGTGCCCTCAAGACTAACGCGACGGCGGAAGGCTTCCAGGAATTTAGAGGTGATCTCACCAGGCTTGCCGTCGCCAATCTTGCGGGCGTCAACCTCGACGATAGGGACGATCTCGGCAGCTGTTCCAGTAAGGAAAAGTTCGTCCGCCACCCAGACGTCGTAGCGCGTCATGTTGGCCTCTCGCCAAGGGATACCAATTTCGTCAGCAATCTCCAATGCGGTATCGCGGGTGATACCCTTGAGGGCACCAGCACTAGCGGATGGCGTGATGAGCTCACCTTTATGAATAATAAAGACATTGTCCCCAGTACATTCGGCGATGTAACCTTGGTCGTTGAGCATTATCGCCTCATGATAGCCGAGGTGCTGCGCTTCGATCTTGGCAAGAATATTGTTCAAATAATTGAGTGATTTGACCGTGGGTGGAAGCGCGGCTGGGTTACAACGACGTGTCGGTACAGTTATGATGGCGAGACCATTATCGTAAAACTCCTGTGGGTAGAGTTGAATCGTATCTGCGATTACGATGAGTTGTGGCTTGTCGCAATTTTTGATAGATAGACCGAGGCTGCCAACACCGCGAGTGACGACGAGGCGAATGTAGCCGTCTTTAAGGCCATTAGCACGACAAGTTTCGCAGACAGCGTTGGAGATTTGCTGACGCGTCCAAGGCATGTCCAACATGATTGACTTAGCCGAGTATTCGAGGCGTTCGAGATGCTCTTCGAGTTTGAAAACGCAGCCATTGTAGAGACGGATTCCCTCGAAAATACCGTCACCGTAGAGTAACCCGTGATCGAATACAGAGACCTTGGCCTCAGAGGCATCGACTAATTGATCGTTTAGGTAAATTTTCATAAAACTCGCGATATTGATTGCTGAAGTGGTTTTGTCTAGTCCACATGTGAGATTTACGGATCAACATACCAACTAGTCAATGCTAGCTACTCGACAAGTTACGGACAAAAAAAGCGCCGTCCCAGAAGGAACGACGCATTATAAACAACAAACATTAAGAAAAACTACAAAACAATATAGTATAATAGACGCTACACTTGTATCCGCGTTCAATTTTCTCGTCACTTTTTATTGTCTAAATATAAATATCTACCTTAATCATTATTACAGAATGACTTAAGTATATTATATTAATTTAGTATATTTTCCAAAGACTCCTGCATCTCTTTAGCATCAAACCAATCACTTAGATAGATTGTCAGCGAATGGAGATATTTATGGGCCGATTCATCATTTAAAATGCTCTCAAAGAGAACACCTAAAGAATGTGCGGGGTTGTAATAGGCCGGGTTTATACGAGCCAATCGCAGACGGAGAATTTCGTAGCGGGCCTGCACTAACTCTTGCACCTCGGAATTTGCTCGATGCGTCCAAATAGCACGTAAATCCAGCTTAAGCTCCTCTGATGCTTCCTGTGACTCCAAGTTTAGCCGTGTATCAAAGCGACCCAATGTAGCTAACCATTCACGCGAGACTTCCATCGTTTCGACGACTTCGTATTCTTGACCAAATATCAGACTCAATTGCTGCTCCCACCAGGTTTGAACGGGCAATAATTCAGCGGTCGGCTGACTAGCCCATAAAGCAGTGGCGAGTGCCTCCTCGATATCGATACCAGCGATTGCTTGCTGAAAGAGACTTCTAAAGACGGGGCGCTCCAAGCTGCCTGATTTCATAGTTTGCAGTAACCAATAGCCCGCAGCGCTTGGGACGGCCAATCCTGAGCGTGAAGGCTCGAGGATTTCATTTAACTCTGAGACTTCCGTCTCTTGAGCTGCTTTTAGCAAGTCTGCAAATTCCGCAGGACGAAGCGTGAGGTAGACATCATTCGCCAAGGCAGCAATGGTCCATGAACGTAGCTGATTAGGGGCTTCAATGCCATAGTTGTAGATCGCATACTGGACTAATAGTGCTTCCGATATGGCGTAGCAGGTACGTTCGAGTGTCATCGAATCTTCCCAAAGCAGATCCACTTGAACAGACCCGCGCTCGGCAATTCGGATACGGTAGTCGCCCTCAAAGTCGACATGTGCTTCAGGCCTCAGACTGATCAAAATATTCGACGGAAAGGCCAAACCTTTTGTTGGGAGATAACGTTCAGCTATTTGTATACTAAATTCGCAAAGCTCGTTCACATAAGAGACAGAGCGTAAGTGCAGACCGACCACATCAAAGTGATCATTTCCCATTGAGCGTAAACTTGGTAGCGCTTGCTGGGCGATCGCTCCACTTCCGCAAAGAGTAAGAAGCAGAAGGACTAATGGTCTCAAAATGACTTGTGGCATTATTAGCGGCTAGCGCAAATTAAAGACCAATGAATGCACCGAGTGGTGCCATAAAAATAGCGCTGAAATAAAAACCAAAATAACCGAGTGATTTTTCAGTATTTGCAAGTGCCATGAGTAGTCAGGGGAATTAGAATGAAACAGTTGGGTTTCCCTCCAAGCTACGGTAGCGAAGACTCGTGTAGGTAATTAACAGAAGGAAACCACCAAAAATAGCAAAACCATAGAACGGCTGTAGTAAGACTAGGAAACCAAGGAAAACGAAGCCCGGCAGAATCAAACGAGGCATTTCCATTCCAGTCATTCTAATGATTAACAAGAGGTCCAACAGGTCCTTAAAGTTCTTTTGCATATTGTAGCGGTAGAGCGCGGAGCTAAAGAGAACCGTCGAGAGTAGCACAGATGTTAAAAAGAAAATACTAGTCAGCGCTCCCAGGTAAACAAAAGGCATCAGCAAAGCGATCAATGACGCTAGCGAAATTGGCAGTAGCCAATAGACCAACCAGACGACTGTGAAGCGCAGTCCATCGAGAAAGAGCCCCGACCAGTCGTGCCATGCAGGTAAAAAGGGCTGGCCTGATTTGCGAACTGCACGCGACAAGCGATACAGATAGCCGAAGGCAAAAATATTCACAATCGGCACAAAAGACAGAAGCCCGCCTATTAAAAATTTTAATCCAAATCCGGGTAATTTGATCAGGCGATTAAAAACTTCTTCAAATATTGGCATTTCCTTCATAAAAAATATAATGCAAGCTATCGCAGTGAATCTCGCATTAAAAGAAAAATTGGAAGCTTATCGTGCACGGGTTGAAAGCGGCATCGACCAACTCCTGCCTCACGCCGAAACGCGACCAGCTAGACTGCATACCGCCATGCGCTATTCTATGCAATCAGGCGGCAAGCGCATTCGCCCATCCCTGCTTTTTCCCGCTTACGACCTTCTTCCCTCCCAGCCTGCTCCCACCGCCGCCCCC
>CALBPO010000006.1 GCA_937899295.1 uncultured Opitutia bacterium | reverse complement strand
GGTGGTTGTGGTTCTAGTTACCTCGCTCGGATTGTCGGGCACAAGAAAGCCCGCGAAATCTGGTATCTCTGCCGTCAATATAATGCGCAAGAAGCCTTGGATATGGGCTTGGTCAACAAGGTCGTTCCTTATGAAGAACTCGAAGCCGAGGGCGTGCAATGGGCGAAGGAGATTTTGCAGCACAGTCCACTTTCTATTCGCTGCCTAAAGGCCTCTTTTAACGCTGACTTGGATGGACAGCAAGGTCTGCAAGAACTGGCGGGTAACGCCACATTACTCTATTATTTAACTGAAGAAGGTGAAGAAGGGCGCAAAGCTTGGAACGAAAAGCGCGCGCCTGATTACAAAAAATATCCATGGTTACCCTAATGAAGGTCCTTACCGCCTTTGCGTCTTTTATCTTGTGGTCACTTTTAACTGGCTGCGGCGTAGATTCGAATGTCGGTGTCGATCAGGAATCTGCATCGACCCTTGAAGTTCGAGAGCAGACGCCCGCACCCGAGAGCAAGGTGGCTGCGTCTGTCAGTGAGGTAAGCCTTGTTCAGTCCATTGTTCCACTTGCAGACCATGTAGAAGATGTAGTCGATCTATTAGAACCAGTCACATTCACTGTCCTTACTTACAATGTCGAAAACCTATTCGATGCCGATGGTGTTGCCTTGTTCGACGACTACAAAGTCGATTCAGGGTATACCCCACGCAAGTTGCTAACTAAGTTACAGAGTATCGCCAGTGTTTTAAAGTCAGTGGATGATGGTGATACGCCAGAGATTGTCCTTTTCCAAGAATTAGAGGCTGATTTTACACCAGAATCTACAGTTGTTGATTATGACGCCTTCCTCGAAATGTATAGCGACACCACCGTCGCGGACATGCTCGATGCGGAATGGTCGGATGGCTACGCAGGTTATCCAGCCTCAGCATGGTTGCTTAAGGCCTTAGCGGACGAAGGTCTCACGGGTTACCACGTCGTGACCGCGGAATACCGAGGCGCGGGATCAGGTTCAGCCCATACAAATGCGATCTTCTCTACTTTTCCTATTATTAGTCATCAGGCGCACCCCATTCTAATGGCGCGCGACATAATTGAGGCTGAGCTCGAGGTCGAGGGCCAGTCACTCTTTGTTTATGTGAATCATTGGAAATCAGGGGCCTCTAATCCTAATCGCGAACCGACCCGCGTAGAAAACGCCAAGGTGCTCCGTCGCTTGATCGATGCTCGGCTTGTAGCTGATCCTCAAGCCGACATCATCATTGCTGGCGATTTAAACTCCCATTACAATCATTCAGCCCTCTTTCCCAATATGGTAACTGGCGTGAATGACATCCTTGGTTCTACTGGAAGAGAATCTTTTAACGAGGCAGATCTTTACAATCTGTGGTTCGAACTCGCTCCCGAAGCTCGCTACTCCGAAGTCTGGCGTGGCCGCATTGGCTCACTCATGCATGTGCTCATCACTCAAGGGCTTTACGACCACAGCGGTATCAGCTACATTGATGGTAGTTTTGATAAGCTAGTAATCCCAGGTATCAACGCCGATCTGATTGGTCGGCCTATTCGGTGGCATTCTGCAGGTGAAACGGGTGGGGGTGTGAGCGATCATTTCCCTGTATACGCCCGCTTTTCGCTTGGCGCTTTTGAAGCCACCGCAGCGCTCAGTACTGGCGAGAATGTCTCCAGCTACGAATACCCACTCACCGTCGCTCAATTTAATGGAGATTTGAAACTCAAAAATGGCAGCTTTCTCAATTCACTCAGTGATGCCGAACTCATACCTTATGTTGGTCAGCTTTATACTGTAGATGCAGTCGTCGAAAGCATACGTCCACTGCGACTTAAAGTCGGTCGTCGCACATGGCCAGCTTTCTACTCTGACCCTAGCTACATTGAAGAGGGTGGTTTACCTTTTTACATGAAGAACCACAGAGGGCAAGCGCGCCTCGTAGTGCAGGTTAATTTCTATCGCGATAAAAGCCAATTGATAGTCGAAGACATTCTCGGCGCTTGGTAATGGAGTTAAGTGATCATCGCTTCTGCTATATCCGTTTACTATTTGGCTAACGAAGGGATTTCGTGTTGCTGTGGTATTTTTATGATGACATCCAAATCTCGCGCTTGCGCCTCCCTATGAAATCACCCAAGTTCCGCAGCTTCATATGAGCAAAAAGTTCTATATCACCACCGCAATCGACTACGCTAACGGCTCGCCGCATCTTGGTCACGCCTACGAAAAAGTGCTGACGGACATTATCGCGCGCTTCCGTCGCTTGATGGGCGACGAGGTTAAATTCCTCACTGGACTCGACGAGCACGGACAAAAAGTACAAATGTCAGCCGAGAAGGCTGGCGTGCCTCCGATCGAAGTCTGCGATCGTCTGGCTGCAGAATTCCAAGGCCTCTGCGCCGCACTCCACATTTCCAACAACGACTACATTCGCACCACGCAGGATCGACATAAAAATGTAGTCCAGGAGATCCTTCAAAAGCTTTTTGACAAGGGCGAGATCTACAAGGCCGACTACAACGGCTATTACAGCGTGCGCCAAGAGCAGTTCGTTACTGAAAAGGAAAAAGTAGACGGTAAGTGGCCAGAGATCTTTGGCGAAGTCACTGAAGTGACCGAGACCAACTACTTCTTTAAACTCTCCCAATACCAAGCCTCGCTCGTCGACACAATCAAGACCAACGAGCAGATGATCTACCCGCGCTTCCGCAGCGCCGATGCCCTCCAATTTCTCAAAGAGCCGCTCAACGATCTCTGCATCTCCCGTCCTAAAGAACGCCTAGAGTGGGGCATTGAGCTGCCTTTTGATAAAGACTTCGTCACCTACGTTTGGTTTGACGCGCTGACTAACTATATCACCGCTGCTGGATACGGCACCGACGATTTCGAGGAACAATGGCCAGCTGATTATCATGTGATCGGTAAAGACATTCTTGTGCCCCCGCACGCTGTCTATTGGCCGATCATGCTCAAAGCGCTCGACATCGATTTGCCCAAGCACTTCCTCGTTCACGGTTGGTGGCTTAGCTCCGGCAATAAAATGTCCAAGAGCTCTGGCGAGGTCGTCAACCCGCTCGATCTCATCGAGCAGTTCGGTCCGGATGCCTTCCGCTACTTCGTCACCCGCGAGATGAATGTTGGGCAAGACTCCGAGTTCTCGCTCGATCTCTTTATGAGTCGCTACAACAGCGACCTCGCGACCGACCTCGGCAATCTCGTCAGCCGTCTGCTCAATATGGGGCAGCGCTACGCTGAGGGCAAAGTGCCTACTGTTGAAGTCGAAGACGCTCCCGAAAAAGAGCTCAAAGCACTCTGGGAGGACACTGCGAAAGAGCTCATCCCTCTCTTTGAAAACTTCC
>CALBPO010000005.1 GCA_937899295.1 uncultured Opitutia bacterium | reverse complement strand
GCGCTCAAGTGCTGTCTTGCAGGATCGTCAATTGATCTATTCCGGCTGGTCAGAATCGGATGACTGGTCAGATTCCGTTTTTGGATCGGACCTCGCGTCGCCCACAGTGATCATTGGTGTTGGAGATTCACCCTTTGTGCGCTACGAGGGGAGTGGGTTGTATTTTATTGAGCCGAACGAAAATGGCGCGCTGCGCCTGACGCTCATGCCAGATGTCGAGTTTATCCGCCCGCATTGGAAAGAGCTTCACACCGGTGAACCCGTCGTAAAGCTGGACGCTGCAAGCAAAAATCGTTTTGAGCTAAGTCTTCCAGGCTTTGAAGGCACTTGCTGGATCTACCGTAAAGACGGCTGGCGATGGCACTTGGTGGAAACGCTCGAAGACGGCATCCGCTTTGAGGCGATACCAGGTGACTATTTAATCGAAAAACAACCTCTGCGAATCAAACGTAAGTTACTCGACGAGGGATGGGGAGACTAAAACAAAAAACCGAATGACACATACATTGCCTAAAAATTCCTCGATCTCTGCGCTCGGTCTCTGCGCTGTGTTGTTTGGTCTTTCCGATATTCAGACTTACGCAGCGGCTGTCGATCAGCCAAATGTGTTAATGATCTGCGTGGATGACATGAACGACTGGGTCGGTTTTCTCGGTGGCCATCCGCAGGCGAAGACGCCCAATATGGATAGTCTGGCTGCTAAGGGCGTTAATTTTACCAATGCCCACTGCACGGCACCGGGTTGCTCGCCGAGTCGTAATGCGCTCTTACTGGGGGTCGAACCGCATAACTCGGGACTTTATCCATTTTACAATCTCAATCACGTTGATGCCGAATCGCTTGAGCGTTTTACGCCGCTGCCCTTCCTCTTTAGAGAGAATGGTTATACGACGGTGGGGCTTTCCAAGGTCTGGCATAACCCTGACAACAGCTATCGACAGGATGAGCAGTGGGATGAGTATAGGATGTATGGCACCGGCAAGAAGAACAAGGCGCTGATAAAGGAAAAGGGCTATCATCCAGAGCCATACAACAAGCGCACGATCGCTTGCCCCGCGAGTAATCCATTGACCGATTTTGGCGATTATAATGCGGCGCAACATGCGGTTCGCTTTTTAGGAAAAGAACACCAGAAGCCGTTTTTCTTAGCGGTGGGGTTCATCTTGCCGCATGCCTCGTTCATTATGCCGGAAGCAAATTGGGATCGCTTTCTTGATCCGATTTCTGAGCCACTGATTAAGGCCGACGATTTGGCTGATATACCGCAAGTTGGGCAATCGAATGCTCAGATCTATGTTGAAATTCCGGTCAGGCGCGACAAAGCATGGGAGGACATTCGCCGTGGTTATCTCGCTTCGATTAACTTTACGGATGACAATGTCGGCCTCGTATTGGAGGCGCTGGAAAAGAGTCCTTATGCTGACAACACGATTATTATGCTATGGTCGGATCATGGATTTCATCTCGGTGAAAAACGTTCCTTTAGCAAATTTTCTCTTTGGGAGGAGGCGACTCGCACCCCCTTTATCATCTTCGACCCACGAAATCGTTCGGGGAATGGTCAGGCCTGTGCGGAGCCGATTGGCTTGATCAACGTCTATCGCACGCTTTGTGAACTTACTGGTCTCACTGCGCCGGACTATGTCGATGGCATGAGCATCGGGCCTTGGTTGAAGAATCCGCATTTACCGAAGGAGCAACCTGCCTTGATTACTTGGGGCCGCGGCAATTACTCCTTACGCACCACAGACTGGCGTTATAATCGCTACTTTGACGGCTCCGAGGAACTGTATTCGCATAAAGAAGACCCCAATGAATGGGCCAACCTCGCCGACAATCCGGAGTATGCATCGATGATGCAGGAGCTCGCGGACAAGTGGTTGCCTAAGATGGAAGCACCGCAAGTGACTTCGGGGCGTGAACTCTACAACGTCGCCGATGCCGATCAGCCGACCAAAAATGTACGGTCTTATCAGCGCTACGTGAAGCAATACAAGAAAGAGGGGCTACAGCCGCCGCTCGATTAAATGCCATTGGAGACTCATAACGCTATGAATGGATTAATCACAACTTCTGGGCTCGCTTTGCTGGCCTGCTTGTTGACTGCAAGCGTTGTTGCGGAGGCTTCGGAGTCGAAGCCGAATATCATTTTGATCATGACGGATGACCAAGGTTATGATGATTATGGATTTCGTCAGGCGCCGATGCAGACGCCGAACATGGACAGGATGGCGATGAAAGGCGTGCGCTTTGACCGCTTCTATACCGCGCCGGCCTGCGCGCCGACACGTTCGGCTTTGATGACGGGGCGTAACTATTTAAAAACAGGAACCGCCGCCGTTGGCTTTGGTGCCGAGGGTCCTCATATGGATGAGTATTTACTCGGCGAGGCGATGCAGGATGCCGGCTATGCCACGGGCATGGTCGGGAAGTGGAATCTTGGCTTGTCTGATGCGGAGCTTCCGTCACGCCGTGGCTTTGATGAGGCATGGCCAATCGTGCAAAAAGAAGTGCGCAGTTATGGGCGCTATACTCACTTCAATGCACCTTTCTTTCACAATGGTCGCTATGCAGGGATTGAAGACGGTTGGCAAGTGGAGCGTGTCACGGATAAGGCGATTGGGTTTATTGAATCGAATAAGGGGGCGCCTTTCTTTTTGTATCTGGCCTATGCGCAACCGCACGAGCCGTGGTTATGCCCGCAGGAATATCAGCAGAAGTATATCGATCAAGGGATCGGTCCGGAGTATGCGATGTTTATGGGAATGATGCAACAGCTTGATGAGCAGCTTGGGCGCGTGTTGGATACGCTGGAGGCGAATCAAATTGCAGAAAATACCATCGTGCTTTTCTTGGGGGATAATGGTCCGACGCCGACGACACGTATCCTGGAGCAGCAAGCGGACGGTTGGTTTCGACAGACTGGCGAGTATTATTCGCTGAATGAGGAGGAGTGGGCGCGTCGCAACCCGAGTGGATTCCGTGAGAAGAAAGCAACTGGCTGGGAGTGCGCGGTGCGAAATCGACTCTTGGTCTATTGTCCTGCCAAATACTCTCCGCGAGTGGTCACGGAGCAACGCACTTTAGTCATGGATATTTATCCAACCTTGGTTCAGTGGGCTGGGGGCATACGTCCACCTTATGTTCCTGATCTTGATGGACAAAGTTTAGTTAGCCTACTCGAAGGTCAGGGCGACTGGAAGGCGCAAGACTACTTTACTTCAGAGGCAGGGAAGCCCCAATCACATCGAAAAAAAGATAATTGGTCGTATCGGTTTACTGAATACACCTTGCCGCTTGATCAGCGTAGTAGCTGCTTTTATTCCGGGGACTATGTGGTTGTTAATGATGAGGGGAACTGGTCGCTCTATAATATCATCGAAGATCCACAGCAGAGGGCTGACTTGCAGAATCAAATACCCGAAAAGTTTGCGGCGATGCAGAAGCTCTATTATGCAGCCTTTGATGAGATACTCAGTGATCCGCATGCATTCTCGGATCCGGTCCAGGAGCTTAATGTGACTGATGGGCGTGAGGGATATCTCGAGATGGAGGGCATCTATCGCGTGAAGGGGAAGAACTCGGTGACCTGGGCGAACACGTATTTCCATGAGCTCAATGCCATGCAGGAGCTGAAAGTGGATGTGCTTGAAGCCGGCGAGTATGCCGTGACTTTGCGAGCGCTTGGGGTACCCGCAGAAACACGTATTCGTTTTGAGGCGGGTGCATCTGGCAACGAAGTCGATCTCGTTCAGGGCAAGAAATTTCATCCCATGGGGCGCGTGCGCTTAGACGCCGGCGAGCAGACTTTTGCATTCACACTTTTGGAAACTGCCGACCTTAAGGGGGTTGGGGAAATGGGGCTGTATAGTCTCAGTTTAAAGAAAACTAACTAATTAATCAACTATATGAAAGACGCTACAAAGATATTCAAGCGCCACGAAGGTGGTCCACTGCTACATGTTAAGGATTTTCCGGGTAAAGCTCAGATTTATAATCCGGCGCCAGTTCAATGCGGCGACGAGACTATTCTACTTGTTTCTGTCGTGGAGCACGCGGCAACGAAGGGCTTTGGTCGCGATGTCGGCCAGACCCGTGTGGCTCGTTCCAAGGACGGTATCAATTTCGAACTGTCTGAGGAGAACTTCATCGACACGCAAGCGCTTGGTGAGCCTTGGGATCGCTACCACCACTTCATCGACAACCGTGTCACTAAAATTGACGATTGGTATTACATCGTCACTCCAGTGATGGTGCAGGGTTTCGATTCGCCGATTGGTATGCTTGGACGCACGAAGGACTTTAAGAGCTACGAGCGTATTGAAACGATCACGCAACCGAAGAATCGCGGGGCCTCGTTGTTTCCTGAAAAGATCAATGGTAAATACTACAAGCTGGATCGCCCGGGCGGCGGTGATGGTGGCGATGGTGATATTTGGATCAGCTCGTCGCCAGACCTCGTACACTGGGGGGCGTTTAAACCGGTATTGGCCGCGGGATATCGTTTCTGGAACGTTCAGAAAATTGGACCGACTCCGCCTATCAAAACTGAGCATGGCTGGCTCGATATTATCCACGGGGTGTTTACGCCCGCAGGTGGCACGTATTACTACATTGGCGCTATGTTGCTGGATCTCGATGAGCCATGGAAGGTGATCGGCAAGACAAATAGCTACTTGATGATGCCTGAGGAGCCTTGGGAACAGCATGGTAATTGCGATAATACGATCTTCCCTTGCGGCGCAATTGCCGATTATGAGAAGGATCAGATTCGCCTCTACTACGGTGCTTGTGATTACGCCATCTGTCTCGCGACTGGTTCCTTGAGTGAGACTGTTCACGCTTGCCTGGAGGGGCTCTAGTCTGAGTCGCTGGTGCCATTGGGTATTTATCAAGGCCGGCGGCTCAAGCAAAGTGCCAGCACTATTTAATCTTTTTACAATGAACCAAATGAAAATACAGATTTTGACGGTCGCAGGGCTTGTGCTCCTCGTACTGGGGGCAGTCGCGAAGGACTCGCGGCCTAATATCCTCGTATTGATTAGTGATGATCAGAACATGGATAGTATCGGTGCCTATGGTTCAAAGTATGCCACCCCTCATATTGATCGCATTGCAGCGGAGGGCATTTTACATACGCGAGCCTATTCTACGGCGACGCTCTGTGTGCCGACACGCTATAGTTGCTTGACTGGATTATATGCCAGCCGAAGCACGAATTCTATATTCGGGCCCTTGACGAGGCAGCCTTCGATCCGCAACGGAGCTGCATTCCGCCCGGATGAGCGGACGGTCGTCCAAGCATTGCGTCAGTCCGGCTATTACACTGGAGCGACTGGCAAGTGGCATAATGATCTAGATTTGGAAAATAGGTGGAAAAAGATTCCTAAAGATGCAAATCCGAAGGACCCGCAGGTCGTTGCCGATCTCAAAGCAATTCAGGATGAGTTACGCGTCCGTTTAGATAACTATGGTTTCGATTATGCGGAGTATATAACTGAGGGTAATCTGGATCATTTTCCCAAGGCATTAGAGCACCATAATATTGAGTATACGGTAAAGGGGGCTGTGGATTTTCTCGATCAAGTTCCCGAAGGTAAGCCCTTTTTCTTGTGGACAGCATTCACCACGACACATGGCCCTCATGAGCCGATTGATTCGGGCGATATACGACATACGCCTGAAGGTTATACTGAAAAGCTTCTTGGTCTGATGCCTAAACGTTCCAAATATATTGATGCCAATGCAAAGTGGCGCAATGTGGTCAAAGAGATGGTCCTGTGGATGGATGGTGGTATTGGTGTGATTCTCGATAAGTTGGAAGCTGAAGGTGAGTTGGATAATACCTTAATCATCTTCTTATCTGATCAGCAGAATGCTGGCAAGGCGTCGCCCTATGAGCGCGGTGCGAACATTCCATTTATTGCCCGTTGGCCGGCAGCCATCGAGCCGAATACACAGAATGACACCTTGATTGATGTGACGGATATGGCGGCCACCTTTTTGGATCTGGCCGAGACTGAACCGCTTGAGGGACTACAGTTGGATGGCTTGAGTATTGTGCCTGTGTGGCGCGGCGAGAAAGATATCTTGAAGTCGGCAATTCTAACAGAGAGTGGCTTTGCTAAAGGAATCATTACTAAAGACTACAAATATATTGCGATCCGTTATAACCAGGACGCTTTAGACCGTGGTTTTGTGCCGCCACAGAGTGGTGGGATTAAGGAGCATTTGGCACAAGGGTCCTTTGACCTTCTGTGGGAGAAGAATCCATTTGGACAGCCACGTGATAATATCGGCGGGATCGTCGACCCCGATCAGCTTTTCGATCTGCGAAAGGATCCGCGGGAAACCAAAAATTTGGCTCAGAATCCAGAGTATGAAAAAGTATTAAAAGTGATGCAGGCGCACTTGTCTGATTATGTGCAGATCATTGGTCGACCTTTTGGTGAGCTTTCGGGGACTTCGGAGTAATTCGTTTAAGAATATAAAAATTTGAGCTGAAATGAATATGTCGTGTAAGAAGATTAATAAAGAAGACATCGCCTATAAGTATTTGTGGGAGATGATTTGTGATGAAGATCGGAAAGTTGGGGATTTGCTGCCGACAGAGTTGGAGATTTCCAAGCAATTAGGACTCAATAGACTGACGGTTTCGAAGGCGCTGGCTTGGTTGAAGAATGAAGGCTATGTTAGTCGTCGTGCAGGGTATGGCACCACCATCGAGCGGAAGCCGCCTTCGAGTGATACCCGCCTGATACTAGTCATCTCTCCTTGGCCGGAATGGAGGCGCAGTGCGAATTGGTATTATTCCCGATTGTTGTATGCAGTGCACGGAGAGGCTTTGATCAATGGTGCGACCACGGTGAATGTCGCCTTCCATGCGACTGAGGCAAAGGAGGAAGATTTCAATCGAATTCTGAATCTGTATAATGCCGTTAAGTGCGAAGGCGTGATTGTAATTGATCCCTACGTGGCAACTCACGAGCGCTTGAGCAATTTTCTCGAGAAAATTGGCTGTCCGAGTGTTTGGGTGGATTCCAGCATCAAAGAGGGGGATCATACGCACAGAGTGGACGTGGATAACTTCAAGGCTGGTTTTGATCTCACCGAAAATCTCATTAATGACGGTTTTAAACGGATTGCATTCCTGAGTATGGCTTTGACGACTACAGCCCGCCAATTGCGCTATCAAGGCTACCAGGCGGCCTTGGAGGCACATGGTATCTCGGTTGACGAGCGCTATGTTGTTTCGCCAGGCAGTGATCTGTATGTCGATGAAGCGGGTGGCGAATGCGCGGGCATTTATGCAGCACGACGACTGGATGCGGATGCTTTATTTGTGACGGATAGTCATATGATCAAGGGCATGCATGCATTTTTTAATGAGTTCCCGTCCCCGCAGATGGAGAAATTGATTCGACTCCCGATCGCGACCTTCGACTCTGATGATAAAGACCGAAATCCAATGATTCGTTACTCCGTGGTCCAGCCCATCGAATCCATCGGGCGAGAAGCTGTGCAGGTATTTTTAGCGGAGCATCAGGGGGCAGAGGGGGTTGTAAAAAAAATCCCGGCTGAGATTAAGACGTTTAGTGTTGAGTGATGTTGAAGCGTAAGACAGTCATCGACTGTCTTGTTTATGCTCTAACGCGTATCCTTATGTCAAAATCCTCACGTTTATTTCATTTTATCGCCCTATTAATTGGGAGCCACTTAGTCGGCTTCGCTTCGGAATTACAGTCGGGATCTTATACGATCAATCAAGATTGGTCGCAGGAGCAGGACTATGAGCGCAGCTATTTTGTGCATGCGCCTGATAGTGTGGAGCCCTTGCCGCTGTTCATCTTCTTGCATGGCAACGGCGGCAACGCAGAGAGGTCGATGCAAGGCTTTATCAGGCGGCATAAGAAACTATCCAAACGCTATAACATGGTCTTTGCGCAGGGCTATTTGAAGAGTTGGAATATTGTATCGGAGCGCTCACAGGCACAGATCGCGAGTTTATTGAAGCAATCGTTACGGAGCTTGCGGAGTATTCAAATGTGAAAGCCAGTGGTTCGGTATTGATGGGCAGCTCCAACGGCGCGGCTTTAGTCAATCAATTCGCGATCGAGACGAAGTTAGATCATTTTAGTCATTACATCACGGTCGTCAGCCAGTTGAATGCCTGGCAGCATGATGGCACTGCTTTCAAAGCGAAGGGGCTTGATAACAATTATACCGAATCTGTCGTTCCGTTGAAAGGAAAGTGCCTGATGAATGTTTCAGGTGCCAATGATAAGCTTGTGCCCTATGCGGGCGGTCCATCGAAGGGGATTCGTGCCAAGGATGGAAAACTGGCTTTCGTGGATGCAGAGCGCTCCACCTTTCTTTGGGCGCAGCACCATGGCTATAAAGGCG
>CALBPO010000004.1 GCA_937899295.1 uncultured Opitutia bacterium | reverse complement strand
AACATACTGTTACGCCTATCCGCCATCATGACATTGAATAAGGTGCCTGCAGATAGGTTACCTACCATGTCGGTAATTTCGTCCTTGATAATTTTGTAACTCTTTAGGCCTCCTTTGGCGTCGGTCAACATCTGACGATTTGCATCGATAACGAATAGGATTCGCTCTGCGCGAGTCTTGAGACCGAAGACGCTAATGTCGGACATGCCAATACCAAGTGTTCCACGAGTACCGCCGAGCAGAGATCCGCCGCCGAAGCCACCCATTCCAGCGCTTACCGTGAAGGATTCCTGCATATTGGGCAGATTCACATCGACTGCACTCACTGCAATGTTGCCTACCTGCTTCATGCGTAGACTCTGCATAGCTTGCTGCTTGGGCGGCTGCTGCTTGATCTCGATCTTCACCTCGGGGGGAGGTTGTTCTTCGGCCACGGGGGAGGGCTCTTCAAACTGAGCCTCATCGGGTATGATGTATTTATAAACTGTAATCGAACCAAGAATGAAGAGAGCGACTGCGTGGACACCTCCGCTAATCAACAAGACGTTGAGCAGCATGGGGTTTATCTTGCGTTTTTTCTGATGGGTGATCACGGAAAAAACTTATTCTGCGTAGGAGGCAAACGAGACTTTGGTAATGTCGGCAAGCGCGGATGCGTTGAGCACGTCGATTGCACGCTGGTGCGGCGAGTCAGGATCAGCCTGGATTTTGACCACGGTGTCGATGCCTGCGCGGTCTGAGGATAGCTTGAGGCGAGTCAAGGTCTTACTGAGACGCTCCATATTACGATCGTCGATTCCATCCATGGGTGCTCCATTGAGTAGAATTAGCCCATTTGGGAAGATTTCAACAATGTGCTCACTGGGCAGTTCTAGATTCTCTGCAGGGGGTGTATTACTCGGTAGTTTGATACCAATATCCGCCTCTTGCTGGAGCGGCAGGAACATGAAATAAATAAGGAGTAGGAAGACGACATCGATCATCGGTGTGATGTCGACCTTATCTTCGGATTCGAGTACTGAGCTGACCTTCATAATTAGTCCTTTGCTGAGGCGAAAATGAGGTCGAAGATGCCAGCTTTAGCGGTGGCTTTCATCACGCTGTTGACATGGCGGTGAGCGGTATTGGAGTCAGCGCGTAGGAAAACTTTGAGCCTAGGAAGTTCAGCCTTGAGTGTTAGTAGTTGAGCAGTGAGAGCTTCTTCAGTGATCGCTGAGGCACCAAAGTAGAGTTGGCCCTCTCGATCGATTGATATGTATTGGCGTTCGCCCGGTTCTTCAGGGATACTGGCCTCGGCTGCTTCGGGCAGTTCCAATTCGACCAGTTCAGCGCTGATGAAACTGATCAGCGTCATGAAGAACGCAATCAGCAGGAAGACGACGTCGATCATCGGAGTCAGTTCAAACTCCGGATCAACCTCTTCTGGTGTCCACATAGCCATAGCTGTTTAGGGGGTGCGTCAGTGGACGAGATTAGGTGCGGTTCTTGATCGCCTTATTAAGTGTAAACTGCAACTCGCCTACCACGCGGCCGATTCGCGAAGTGATCTTACCGTAACGATTCTTGAAGAAGAAGAAGAAGAACATGGCAGGAATACCAACGATCATACCAGTCGCAGTAGTGATTAGAGCTTCGGAAATGTTGCCCGCGAGCGCTTGAGCACTACCCGCACCTTCAGCCTCGATCACGTTAAATGCTTTGACCATACCAGAAACGGTTCCGAGTAACCCAACCATAGGGGAGAGCGAACCAACCACGGAGAGATAGTTGATTAGAACGAAAGGTCCGGCGAGCTCTTCGGAGCTGGACTCTTCAATCGCTTCTTTGACCTGTTCAGGGTCGAAGTTGTTGACGTCGACACGGTTCATGCCCGCCTCAATGATGTTTGTAATAGGAGAAGGGTTCTCTCGGCAAATGGTCTTGGCTCTTTCCACGTCGATCGCAGCAAGTGCTTCGTCTATTTGCAAAGTAGCCGCAGTGTTGAGGATCGGTTCGGGACGCACCGCCAGAAAGTTGTAAACAATCAATCCGAAACCACCGATTGAAAGGAGAGTGAGAGGATACATTGCCCATCCACCAGCTTTATACATGTCGATGAGCGACTTTTCTTGTGATTCGTCGGCGATTTCGGCTGCAAGCTCAGTATCCTGAGCACTGAGCTGTAGTGTGAGCACCCACTGCGTAGCGACGGCGAACAGTGCGATGGCGATGATGGCAGGAAGGATGCGTAGTTTAGATATATTCATGATGTTTATTTTAAAGCGCGTTAGTTAGGGGACGTTAAAATGTTTTTTTGTTTGTTATTCTATAGTTTGTTCAGGTTCGGGAAGTTGTGCAAGCGAGCTTTCGGCGCTCTTTGCCCACGGTGATTCGGGATAGAGAATGGCAATCTCTGTCCAAACATTACGAGCGGCGAGCTTATCCTCGGAACGCGCATAGCAATCGCCGATCAGATAAAGCATCTCTGGGACCCAGTCATATGAAGTCTGTGCACGAACGAAGCCGCGTGTCAGCACATCGAGTGCTTGCCCGTAGTTCTCACCGCGGTGTGCGCGCGAGCCTTGAAGTAGCTTGTAGAGCGAGAAGAGTCGCTCGTTGGGTTTTGGCTCTTCGAGTGCCTCGATCATCGGGGTGGCCTCATCGACGCGGTCGGCGAGCACGAGGCAATAGGCAAGCCACATCTGAACGTTCTTTTTCACATCGTCGGATACGACGGTCTTGATCTGGCGGTAGAGGGGAATAACAGCTTCGTATTTACCGGCCGCGCGAAGGGCATTAGCTGCGTCCACGATTGGGCGGATGTTGACTGCATACTGACCTTCTACGGGAATGATTTCCGTCATTTTAGCCACCTTATCGGAGTCACCGTCACTTAGGTAGGCACCCATGAGTGCGATGGCTATTTGGCTATATTCGATGCCGACTTTGTTGAGCTGGATACGATTGAGTAGGTCGTGGGCTTCATTATATTCTTTAGCCTTAATGAGCGTTTCGATTAGGGAACGAATGGGTGAGTGCAGCTGAGTAAAACTCTCGGGAACCTGATGGAATTTAATCAATGGGTAAGCTTTGGGGCGAAGTAGGTCTAGCGCAGGGGTGAAGTTTCCGCGGCGGATCATTCGTTCAATTTCGGGCATTTTTGAGTTATCAAGGCGCAAGGTCCGCACCATCGATTCACTCACGGGAAGTGAGATCTCGCCGACGCCACCTTCGAGCTCTGCGACTAGCATCCCGTCTTGAAAGCTAACAAATTTAAGCGTTTGCACGGCGCCGTTATTGTTTTGCTGGATGAGGACAGGTTCGTTTCCGTATTCAATCCAGTAAGAATTAACTTCTTTCGCGGTAGTAGAGGCCTGTACAACAGTGATCGCGAAAACTAGGCTTAATATACGCTTTATCATAGTGCGTCGGAATCTTGTGTAGTCTAAATTCATCCTTGGAGCTCTTTCAATTTGGCTTTGATTGATTTTAGGATGTCAGCGGGGGCGGTCGCGGAAATTTCTGCCACCGCTTCGTTGAGAGTATTAATCGCATCTTGCTTCTCGCCCATGCCGACCAAGGCCTTGGCGTCCGCGAGGTAGGCGCGCGCACTCCATTCGGCGAGATGTGGGTAGCCGAGGAAGGTGCGCTCGTAAAAACCGTGAGCTTTCGCGTAAGCATCTTCCGCCATGTAAGACTCACCAATTTGGTAGAGTGCTCGCGCGTGTAGTATGCCGCGCCACTCTGGTACGCGGAGTATATACTGGTACTTTTCGCGTGCTTCATCCGCGCGCCCCATTTCGCTCAGCAGCTCGCCTTGGCGCAGCATGACTGCAGGGATTTTGGGTGAGCCGGGGAATTGTGTAACAATTTGTTCAAGGTAGTTAAGCGCGCCTGCGAGGTCAGCCTTCTCTGCGGTGACATCGGCTAGGCGCATGAAGGCAACGATAGTCGCATCGTCAGTTGGGTAGTTGATGAGCAACTGGTTCCAAGCTTCTTCGGCGAAAAGCAGACGCTTGTCGCGCTCGTAGTCAGCAACGTAAAGAATGGCGCGAGGAGTGAGCTGCTGAAGGAGTGCGGAATCGTAGCGCTTCCTGGGGTCGATTTGGACATTTAGTCGATAGAGGCCCATGAGCATTCGTGTCTCTGCGATGACATCGTCAGCCTCAAGCGCCTTGTTTAATTGATCTTTGAAATAATCCTGGGGAATCTCGCTAGGATAGGCGTTTAGTTGCGAGCGATAGGGAGTAATCAAGTCTTGGATCGGCGACATGTCTTCTACCAGTGCGTCGGTAAAGGCTGGATCGCGGCGCAGTTTATTGTAGAGAGGCTGATCGATGTCTGGATTGACGTAGAAATGTTCAAAGAGGAAACCTCGGTCAGTGATGATTTTTGTGCGGAAGTCTAGATCGCTTTCCAGACGGTCAAAGAAGGCCACGGTGCGGGTCAATAGGGTCTTATTTTTATTATATTTCTCAGCGTAACTTTCGATCAGCGCGTCAACGCCATCGTTATTGGGGTTTTTGGCGTAGATTTCGATGTTTTCGCGATAGAGAGAAAGCATGTCCACTGGGCGCATCAAATATTCAAAGGCTAATCCGAGTTGTAAGACAGCTCGTGTCAGATCAGCCTTTTCTCCAAACCGCTCGATGTAGGCCTCAAAGTGCGTAGCCATTTCTTCATAGCGGCCGAGCTCTTCAAGCACTGTGCCGATTCGGAAGGCCGCACCGTTGTGAACATCTTGGAGAGTCGTGATACTGTCGGCTTTGTGGAAGTGGTCTAGAGCTAGTTCAAGGTTACCCGCAAGATACTCGACTTCTCCGAGGAAGAAGTAGGCTTGGTCGAGAGCGTTCCCTGTTGGGTATTTCTTGACATAGGCGTAGAGCACGTCTCGAGATTCTTCAAAGCGCTGCGCGTAGAATAGGGCAGCACCTTTGCGGAGAAGGCCGTCTTCAGCGTAAACACTGGTCGGATATCGATCGACTAAGCGTGAGAAGCTACCGACAGCGTCTTCGAACTGACTTATTTGAAGTTCGGCTAGACCGCCCCAATAGAAGATGCCATCTTCGTAGATGGAATTGCTGTGTGCGTTATACCACTCGCCAGCTTGCGTGATCAGTTCGGTGTAGCGTTGCTGCTCGATGAGGTAGGTCGCCCATTGTGCGAAGAGGCTACGGGACGCTGCGTCTAGAGGGCGAGTGCCTAGAAAGTCGACTGCGAGCTCTAGAAACTCTTCGTTTTGTCCAACCTTTTGGAGTTCGACGGCGAGGGCACCACTCACATCCGAGTAGAAGTCGCCATTCGGGAATTTACTGCGATAGATTTTCCCTACTCCGATTGCGGTCTCAGTTTTGCCGATTTGAAGAGCATTGGAGAAAGTGGCGTAGTGGTAGAACTCTGCTTGGTCATCATCGGGATTTTCCTCCATCAGATCATAGAACATCCAGAAGGCTTCGTAGCGACGAGCTGTTTTAGTGTAGTTACGGGCGCGGCGGACGAGCAGTTCATTGCGTAGTGTTGGTAGTTTCCGAAGGTGTTCTAGGTTAGCTTTGAGTGTGCTGATCTCTTGTTTAAGGCGCTCGATGAATTCACTGGATGAATTGCCTAGCGCAGTTCGTTGTTCGACTCGGGCTGCCTTGGATTCGATTTCTCCTTCGGTCCACTCAATCATGATGTCAGTCGTTTTGATTAAGTTCAGCGTTAGAGCGGCATCATTGACTCGTCCTACTTCGACCAGCTTATCGCTTGCTTTTAGGAGGGCAACATTGAGGCGTGGGCGATAGCGGACTGCTGACTCCTTTGCTAGCCTAGGTAACAAATTGAGTGCGTCGTCAAGGCGCTCGGCTTGAAAAAGTGCCTCAAAGCTGGCAGCAGCAGCCAAAGCTTGGTCTTCAGGATTACGAGCGATTTCGAAGAGTTGACCAAAGTAGGGCAGGCCAGCGGATAATTGCCCCGTGCTGTAGTAGATTTGGGTGAGATCCTTGAGCAGCTTAGTTTGCTCACTTTGGCTCAGGCGCACATTTCTATAGCCGCCTGATAGGATTTTTTGCATCAGGTCTATCGCTTCATTATTGTTACTGAGAGCGCGTAAAACGTCGATCCTTTTTAAAAGCATATCCTTGATCTTAGGTGAGTTTGGGAACTCTTTTTCTAACCTATCATACCAGCGGAGGGCTTCGCTCAACTCATTCGTTTGTTTCGAAGCTATATATTGCTGGATATGGCCAGTTCCAATAAGGAATATGGGGAAGTCGAGTTTGATTTCCGAGTTATCGGAGGCCTCGACGCGCTTGACCAACTCTTTGAGTAGAGGCATGGCCTCGATGAGTTTGCCGTTTTCGACCAGCGTATTGGCTTGGCCTTGGAGTGCAGTGAAGCCTAGTTGTCCGGCATCATTCTGTGCATTAGAAACCTGTAATGAGCAGATGATTAAAGAGGCAGATAATAAACTTTTTAAAGTAAATCTAGACAGCATCACAGATGGACGGGGAGAATGTTCATGGGGAATGAAAAAACTTCGCATTTACTAGCGGCTTGTAAAGCGAAATTCGACTTTTCTCCGTTCTAAGATTTAATCTAGCTTACTTAGTTCTTCTGCTGCTAGATCCCACTCATAGTTTTTTTCTTCTAAATATTTAGCGATACGGGCAGCCTTAATATTGAGACCTTTGGCTGCCTCGGAGTCAGCATAGGCGCTAGGGTCCTCGAGCTGTTTCGAAAGCTCGGCTTGTTCGGTTTCGAGTTTTAGAATGTCTGCCTCAGCTTTTGCGACTCGGCTTTCGGCTTGTTTGCGCGCCTTGCCGGCAGATTTACGCTCCTCTGCCGCGATACGGCGACGCTCTTTGGCACTCACGCTTTGATGTTTGCCCTGCGAGGTGGGTGCACCGTCTGGTCGAGCATTTTTCAGCCCAGCGATTAGGCCACTCTGTTCAGACTCAGCGCCCGACTTTCGCAAGTAGTAATCGTAGTTACCTGCATAATGCGTAACTTTGCCCGCTTGTATCTGTATCGTACTTTCTGCGATTGCGCGGATAAAGTGTACATCGTGACTAACAAAGATCAGAGTACCCGTGTAATCATTGAGCGCAGTAATCAGCGCGTCGATACTTGGCATATCTAGGTGGGTGGTGGGCTCGTCGAGCAGGAGTAAGTTGGGCGGCGCTAGTAGTAGTTTGACTAGAGCCAGTCGGCTCTTCTCGCCACCGCTTAGCACTTTGACCTTCTTAAAAACATCATCTCCGCGAAAGAGGAAGGCACCCAAGATACTGCGCACGCTTTGCTCGCCTGTGCCTGAGGTGCGATCCATCGCTTCGTCGAGTACGCTGCGCTCCATGTTGAGCACTTCGACTCGCTGCTGCGAAAAGTAGCCCACGCTCACATTATGGCCCAACTCGCGCGTGCCAGCCTCGATTGGGATGATCTCGGCTATGATTTTGAGCAGTGTCGACTTGCCTGCACCGTTGGGGCCGACCAAGACGATACGTTGCTTCTTTTCGACCTCTATGTTTAGATCCTGGTAGACGACGTGTTCACCATAGGCCTGCTTCACATTATTGAGCGTTACGATACGCTGACCACTGCGTTGCGGCTGGGGAAACTTAAAGTGGATGGTGTCAGCAGCACTCTCAGGTGGCGCAATGCGGTCCATTTTCTCTAATTGTTTAAGTCGAGCTTGCGCTTGTGTCGCCTTACTGGCTTTGGCGCGGAAGCGGCGCACGAAATCTTCCAGATGGGCGATTTCACGCTGTTGATTGTTGTAGGCTGCTAGATGTTGCGCTTCGCGCTCGGCCTTTTCTTTAAGGTATTTTTCGTAGTTACCGACGTAGCGATGCAATTTGCTGTGGGCAATCTCCACAATACCGTCGCAGATGGCATTGAGGAACTCTCGGTCGTGCGAAATCGTCAGGATCGCGCCGGAGTAGCGCTTCAGCTGATTTTGAAACCAACCCAGTGTCTCAAGATCCAAGTGATTGGTCGGTTCGTCGAGCATGAGCAGATCTGGTTCCATGACAAGCAGGCGGGCGAGATGGGCCCGCATGATCCAGCCCCCACTTAAGGTCTTGGCTGGCATGTCGTAGTCTTCGTGACGAAAGGCTAGCCCTGCAAGGATACGCTTGGCTTTTGCCTCCAGGTTGTAACCGTCTAACTCGACGAAGCGCTCGATCGCTTCGATCCGCTCTATCGAATCGGGGTCAGGATACTCGCGCAGCGATTTGTAAATTTTGGTAAACTCTGGGCTGATCGAGGTCGCCAGCTCCGCCACGGTTTCGCGGTGGCTGTTGCGCTCGGTCCACTGCTCACGTTCCTCTCTCGCCAAGCGGGCGCTCAGCGTGCGTAGCACCTTCTCCATCGGCCCCATCAGCGAGGAGAACGAGCTGGCGACATCGTCGAGCTCCGAGGTGAATTCGGCTTCAAAAGCTCGCT
>CALBPO010000003.1 GCA_937899295.1 uncultured Opitutia bacterium | reverse complement strand
CAAGATGTGCAACAAGGGCCGACAGGCCCTCCTTTTCTCTGCCACGGTTTCGGAGGATATTAAGCGTTTAGTCGCCAAAAGTCTCAAAGACCCAGTCGACGTCACCATTGGCATAAAGCTTACGCCAGCTGAAACAGTGAAGCACCTCATTTACCCAGTTGGTGCGATGCAAAAGTTTGACCTGCTCATTGCCCTCATCGAACAGATGGAGATCGATAGTATGATCATCTTTTGTCGAATGAAAGTGGGTGCGGATCGTATTGCACGTTGGCTTGAAGAGCGGGGCCTCAGCTGCGCTGCTATGCACTCGAACTTGCCCCAGAAATCACGTACCAAGGCCCTCGAGCAGTTTAAGAACGGTAAGATTAAGATCCTCGTTGCGACCGACATCGCTTCACGTGGACTTGATATTGCCAACGTTACCCACGTCATCAACTACGACGTGCCCGAGCACGCGGAGGACTACGTTCACCGCATTGGCCGTACGGGCCGTGCGCAGCGTGAAGGCGACGCGGCGACTATCGTCGCTCCGGACGAGCAAGCTAAGCTTGATGCGATCGAAAAGTTTATCGACCAGCAGATTCCACAGCACAAACTGGAAGACTTTAACTACTTCCACGAGCCTATCATCCGCACTTCGACCGCAGAGAAGCCGCGCCGCCGTAAGCGTAACTCCGCAACGAGTCGTTTCGGCCGACGCCGGTAATAGTTATCGGCGATTATCTCGATCGTCATTTCTTGTTTGTATGAATCTAATCCTCTTCGATTCACCTTTTGATAAGATGCGCCTCGAAGGCAGCGATCTTCGTGCCAAGCATATCTTCGAAGTGCTCCGCGCTCGAGTTGGGACCAAGGTGTTCGTTGGTTTTGTCAATGGCCTGCGTGCTCGCGCCGAAGTTACACTCGTGGAGGCGGATGGTTCGATAACGCTTAAAATAGTCGGCACTGAACCCGCGCCTAAGCCCTTACCGATTCGCTTATTACTAGGCCTGCCCCGTCCACATACTGCGAAGCGTATACTCTTTGAGGCTGCCAGTATGGGCGTCCAGGACTTACACTTCTTCGAATCAGAACGCAGTGAACCTTCCTACGCACAAAGCAGTCTCTGGACAAGCGAAGAGTGGAAAGACCGCCTTCTTCTCGGTACTGAGCAATCTTTCGGTACGCATGTTCCCGAAGTCGGCATGCACACCGATCTGCAGTCAGCCATCTCTTTTCTACAAGGCGAGGGTGCTCACATTGCCCTCGATAACTACGAGGCCGCAGGTTCCCTGCCGCAACTCTTGCCAGAGTCCGCCACCGGCGCCGTCATTGCATTAGGAGCCGAGCGCGGCTGGTCGCCCAAGGAGCGCGACACCTTTCGCAAAAACGGTTGGAACTTAGCCCACCTAGGCGCGCATGTACTACGTCTAGAAACCGCCTGTGCTGCCGCCGTAGCCGCCGTTTCCTCGAGTCTAGACCTCTACAATACTCAGACGAGTACAGTGCTTTAATAAAGATCCTTTTGGAGCTTTATTTTGATACCTGACTGTGCCCCGTTATGAGGGGGTCAATAGCCGCGATTCGGTGCTAACCAGCGTTCGCATTCTTTGAGGTCTAAGTCTTTTCGCTTAGCGTAGTCTTCCATCTGGTCTTCGGCGATTGGACCGACGACAGTGTATTTGGCATTCGGGTGAGCGAAATAGAGACCGCTGACGCAGCTGCCAGGATTCATGGCAAAGTTCTCGGTAAGGGTGGCGCCGGTGTTTTTCTCCGCCTCTAAAAGATCCCAGATGACTTGCTTTTCAGTGTGGTCTGGGGTTGCGGGATAACCGGAGGCAGGACGGATGCCACGATATTTTTCTTTAATCAGGTCATCGTTGCTAAGTGCCTCATCGGCGGCGTAGCCCCAGTGCTCTTTTCTCACTTTCTGGTGGGTGTATTCAGCGAGGGCCTCGGCGAAACGGTCACCAATGGCTTTGACCATGATGGAATTGTAGTCGTCGCCATTGGTTTCGAACTCATCGGCTAATGTATCTACCCCCTCGATGCAGCAGACAAAGGCACCGCAGGCATCGTGGCGTCCAGTCTCTTTGGGCGCGACGAAGTCGGCGGGTGCATAGTAGACGGAGCTACTAGCTTTACGCTTTTGTTGCCTCAGAGTATGGAAAACACCGAGAATGTCACCCTTGGGATCATAAAGTTCGATATCGTCGCCTAAGGCGTTTGCAGGCCAGAGACCTATCGCGGAGCGGGCACGGAAACGTTTTTCTTGGATGATTTGATCGAGCAGTATCTTGGCATCCTTATAAATGGTAGTGGCTTGCTCGCCATATTTCTTATGCGTGAGGATTTTTGGGTAAACACCTTTGAGCTCCCATGTCCAGAAGAGGGGGGAGAAGTCAAAGTATTCGGCCAGCTGGTCGAGCGGAACGTGGTCACTGACGGTGACACCAGTCTTATTGGGTATCTTGAGGTCGGCTGTCGCCCAATCACAGGTGTAGCGTTTACTACGAGCTTCGGCGATCGGCATGAGGTCTTTTTTCGCGTTGGCTAAGGCGAAGTGTTCGCGCTGTTTGACGTTGTCTGCCTCGACTTCTTTGGCGAAGGCTTCTCGGGTCTTAGGGTTGATCAGCTTGTTGCAGATTTCCGTGACGAGGGAGGCGTCACCCACGCGGACAACGGGCTGCTCGTAGTGAGGGGCTATTTTGATCGCGGTGTGCGCCTTACTAGTGGTGGCGCCACCGACAAGCAAGGGCTGGGTGAAGCCTCGCTGAGTCATCTCATCGGCATTGGAGATCATTTCGTCGAGCGAGGGGGTGATCAGACCCGAGAGACCAATGATGTCGGCTCCCCATTCTTGAGCTTCTTTGAGGATGGTATCGCAGTCGACCATCACGCCTAGGTCTTTAACCTCGTAATTGTTACATGCGAGCACGACGGCAACGATGTTTTTACCGATGTCGTGCACGTCGCCTTTGACTGTGGCGATCAGGAATTTACCCGCGGAGGAGCTGGCGGTTGCGTCGGCCTTTTCTGCCTCCATAAAGGGAAGCAGGTGAGCGACGGCTCGCTTCATGACACGCGCACTTTTAACCACCTGGGGGAGAAACATGTCGCCATCACCGAAGAGTTTACCGACGACCTTCATCCCATCCATGAGCGGGCCTTCGATCACTTCGAGAGGACGATCGTATTTGAGCCGTGCTTCCTCCGTGTCGCCATCAATGTGCGCGACGATACCTTTGACAAGCGCGTGGGAGAGGCGTTCTTCGACAGTGCCTTGGCGCCAGTCTTCTTTTAAGTCAGCCGTTTTTTTTCTGCTTCGGATGAAATGGCTCCGGCGCCAGATTTTAGGAAGGCTTCGAGAACTTCGGGATTATTTTCCTTGGTGGCACGTTCGAAGAGTGTGCGCAGAGTGTCCATGCCTTTATCCATGGCGGCCTTGATGCGTTCCTCCGCTGTGCCGGCACCAAGCGTCACGCTGCCGTTTTTGATAGCCTCGGCGAAATCAATGAGTTTCTCCGTCGCATCTTCGTTACGATTGAGGAGGACGTCCTCGACCAACACCTTGAAGGCGGGGTCGATCTCGTCGTAAGACATGAGCATCCCAGGGTTGACGATGGCCATATCGAGGCCCTTAGCGATGCCGTGATGAATGAAGGCGGCATGCATCGCCTCGCGCACGGGATTGTTGCCTCGGAAGGAGAAG
>CALBPO010000002.1 GCA_937899295.1 uncultured Opitutia bacterium | reverse complement strand
ACAATTTAGTGCTATTGTAAAGCTGTAGGGTCTTCACAAGTGAATCCCCTTAGCTTGTAACTACCAACTAACTCGCAGCCCATCATAGGCCAAATGTACCGACTCGGGTAGCGAGGCCTCGGTCTGCTCGTGATCGACCATGTAGGTCATGTGGGTAATAAACGAGATCGGTGCGCCCATTTCTTGTGCGGTTTGAGTCGCTTGATCGATCGTCATGTGCGAGGGGTGCGGGTTCGGGCGTAAGCCATCGAGAATGACGACATCCGATCCTTCAGCAATGAGCCGGGCTTCTTCGCCGACTTCATTGCAGTCAGTATAATAAGTAAACTGTTTACCCGTTTCTGCCTCAGTAAAGACGAGGCCGAGCACTTGAATTTTACCGTGTGGCAGCAGGACTGATTCGACTGTGCCGCCTGGCAAGTCCAAGGTCTTAGGCATGGGCTCCAGCTGAAATGCTGGGTAGCCGCGCACCAAGGGTTTATCTAAGATCGCGTAAGGGAAAATCTGCCTGACTCGCTCCAAACCTTCAAGAGTACTATAGACAGGAAGAGCATTGCCACCGTTCAGATCACAGAAACGGCGTAAATCATCCATCCCCAGTATGTGATCCGCGTGCCCATGCGTGAGGATAAAGCTATCAACTTGATCGAGCCCATGCTGGATGCACTGCATGCGAAACTCGGGCGCCGCATCAACTTGGATGTGGTGACCCCCCATTTCGACATGGATTGATGCGCGAGTGCGCCAGTTCTTAGGATTGTCCAGATCGCAGCCTTCGCCCTTGGGTTGGGCAATCATAGGCACGCCTTGTGAGGTGCCAGTTCCTAGAAAAATAATCTCCATAGCAGAGGAGATGTCGCGAAGTATCCCAGCTGGCAACTCATCAAGGCGAGTTTGCCCAAATTTTTCGACCAGCTGTGCCAAAGCTTAGAATCCTCGTGCTTTTAGGTCTGCGATAGTCGCCTTCAGCGCAGTTTTCATATCAACGGTAGCCTTGTAGCCAAGATGTCTATGCGCCACTACAGTGTCAAAGTAGTGGTCTTTAGCCAGCTCGACCGCGACAAAGCGCGTGATCGGGGGTTCGCCAGATTTAGCGAAAACCTTCCAAGCGCATTCAGCAACGGCTCCCGCCACATAGGCCAACACGAGCGGCATGCGCTTCGTTAATGGTGGATGGCCTAGGCCTTCAAGTATCTGGTTAAGCCACGACCAAAGTTCTACTGGTTCACCCTGTGAAATGAAATAGGCCTGCCCAGCGCAAGTTCCCGCGTTGCAAGATTCCAAGGCATCCAGTGCGTTTAAATGTGCCGCTGCCACATCGTCGACGTAAGAGACATCGACTCGGCTTGTACCCTCACCGACAATCTTTAAGCGCCCCGCTTTCACGCTATCAATGACGCGCGGCAAAAGGTGAGGGTCGCCAGGACCGAAGATCAGGTGAGGGCGCAATGCGACAACCTTGAGCGTATCGCAATTAGCGGCTAAAGCTTCTTTTTCAGCGATCGCCTTAGTGTGCGCATAGTGACATAGCCAGTTGCGCCCATAGGGCATCTCTAGCCCGCCGCCCCGAATCGGCTGCCCGTTAAAGACGACACTCGGCGTGCTCGTATAAACGAGGCGAGCGATGCCCTCGGTCTTGCAGGCCTCAAGCACGTTACGCGTGCCGATCACATTCGGCTGATAGAAACTCTCCCAAGTACCCCACACCCCTGCCTTAGCCGCGACATGGAAGACCGCATCCATGCCAACACAAGCCTCTCTCACGTCAGTGGGATTGGCCAATTCGCCGCAAATAACTTCAACACCTTTCTGCTCCAAAGCTGGCTGTGCTGAGCGCCCGAACGAACGAACTTTATAGCCACGTGCTAGTAAGCGATCGATCAG
>CALBPO010000001.1 GCA_937899295.1 uncultured Opitutia bacterium | reverse complement strand
CCTCTCTGATGCAATCACTTGGAATGGACTCTTCGAGCTTTGTTTCCTGGACAATTCCAGCGACACAGCCACCTCGTGCATATGTTGCAAAACGCTGTCCGAGTATCGCCCTTGGCGAATCCTTTTACCGCGACAAGGTGGAGCGCATCTACGAAGAATTGACCGAGATTGGCCTCGCCGAAGAAAGCGACGGCGCACTGGTCGTTTGGCACGACGAGGTCAAAAAATTCGCCCGCGATAACAAGCGCCCATTCCCCTTTAATATACGTAAGAGCGACGGAGCGAGCAACTACGCCTCAACCGACCTAGCCACCGTGCTCTACCGGCTTGAAGAATTTAAGGCGGCGGAGATCATCTACCTGACCGACGCCCGCCAACAGGATCACTTTCAGCAACTGTTCCTGACTACTCAAAAATGGTTTAAGGCCAAGGATTACGCACTTCCCGAAATGAACCACGTATTTTGGGGCACCATCCTGGGGGCGGATAAAAAACCCTTCAAAACCAAGTCCGGCGAATCAATCAAGCTACAAGCGCTACTCGACGAAGCCCGCAGCCGCGCCTACGAAGTAGTCACTGAAAAGAATCCCGATCTCGACGAGTCCGAGCGCCGCGAGATCGCCGAGTCCGTCGGTATCGGTGCGATGAAATACGCCGACCTCTCTAGTAATCGCACACAAGATTACGTCTTTAGTTGGGATCGTCTCCTAAGCTTTGAGGGTAACACCGCGCCCTATTTACTTTACGCCGTCGCCCGTATTAACAGCATCTTCCGCAAAGTTGGCGTTGATCCTGAATCGACGATCGAAGGCGCCAGTCAGTTGGAGACCGAGACTGAAATGGCGCTCGCACGTAAACTGATGGGCTTCGTCGGCGCACTCGAACTCACGATCAACGATCTGCGCCCCCACTTCCTCTGCACCTACCTCTACGAACTAACCAGTGCCTACAGCAGTTTCTATAACGCGGATAAGGTCCTAGTTGAAGATTCAGCCGTCAAAGCGCGGCGCTTGATCCTCTGTGCGCGGACACGCACGGTTTTGAAAACGGGATTGGAGCTTCTCGGCATACAGCCGTTGGAGCGGATGTAGCACCACCACCCGTGTCATACGGAAGAAAGTAGATTTTCAAATTATATTTAGAATAATTCTAATTACAGCTTGCTTCCTTCTAGATGAGTGCACATAATGAACTAATAATAAGAATCATTATAATTACGACCCCCCACCCACATGCGATTAGAACCACAATATAAAGAACTGCTAAACAGCGCCTTAGAGCTTAGTGGCCAGCGTGCGACAAAGCAACGCGAGCACATTTATGCGCTCCTCCTGCAGAAACGCAATCATCCCACCGCGGAAGAGGTTTACGTCCGCGCGAAAGAGGATATGCCAACAATTTCCCTCGCGACGGTCTACAATTGCCTCGAGACACTGGCCGAAACAAAACTCATTCGCCAAGTCAATTTCGAGCGCGAACCGACCCGCTACTGCCCTAATCTGACCAAGCACGCGCACTTTTACTGCCGTGAAAGCGGCGAAATCGTCGATGTCGACCTCTCGGACCAGCTTCTCGACGAACTCATGAAGGTCTGACCCGCAGGCTTCACCGCCAAACACATCGAAATCTCCTACGACGGTGCCTGCAACGACTGCCACGACTAATATTAAAACCGATAAGCTAATACTTAGGAAATCCCGAATCTCGAATCACCAAGCATCTTAATTTAGAAAAAATGAACCACTCTCTCGAAGTCAAAAATCTCCATGTTTCCATTGATGGACAAGCCATCCTTAAGGGTTTCAATCTGACGGTCCCTAAAGGCGAAGTGCACGCGCTAATGGGCCCCAATGGCACCGGTAAAAGCACGCTCGCTAAAGTCATGGCCGGCCACGAGGACTACATAGTCGAGAGCGGCGAAGTGCTTCTCGACGGCGTCAACATACTCGGCCAGGAGCCGGACGAAATTTCTCACGCAGGTCTTTTCCTCGCCTTTCAATATCCGATGGAAATACCAGGCGTCTCCATCGCCAATTTTATCCGCGCCGCGAAACAAGCTCGCCTCCCAGAAGGCGAAGAGATCAATGCGATCGAATACTACAAGGAGCTCTACGCTAAGATGGACGCGCTCAAAATGGATCGTAAGTTCACTGCTCGTTCACTCAACGAGGGCTTCTCTGGTGGTGAAAAGAAGCGCTGCGAAATACTTCAAATGGCCATGCTCGATCCTAAGTATTGCGTAATGGATGAAACCGACTCTGGTCTGGACATTGATGCGCTCCGCATCGTCTCCGAAGGTGTCAACCTCATGCGCAGTGAAGACCGTGCATTCCTCGTCATCACTCACTACCAGCGCCTGCTCGACTACATCGTGCCCGACGTCGTCCACGTTATGTTCGACGGGCGCATTGTTCACAGTGGCGATAAGGAACTCGCCAAAGAACTCGAAAGTAAAGGCTACGACTGGGTCAAAGAAGCCTTCGCGACAGCTTCAGCCTGAGTTCCTACTCAATCATCAACGATTAAAAAAATTATGAGCGATATAGACTTACAAGACCAAGCCATTCAAGTCGATACCGAGAAGGGAAACTTCAAGTATCCGGAGAACTATGAATTCGATGCGGGCATTGGCCTCACCGAAGACACCGTCAAATACATTAGCGACGTCAAAGACGATCCCGATTGGGTGCGCGAGTTTCGCCTCAAGGCACTCGAAGTCTTCAAAAAGAAGCCCATGCCGACCAAGTGGGCGGACAAGGATCTGGAGAACATCGATTTTGATAAAATCCGCTACTACCTTTCCAAAGGTCAACAACCTGCCCGCTCCTGGGACGATGTACCTGACGACGTAAAGGAAACTTTCGAGCGCCTAGGCATTCCCGAGCAAGAGCGTAAGTTCCTCGCTGGAGTGGAAGCACAGTTTGACTCGGAAGCTTCATACTCCCGCATGAAGGAAGACCTTGAAAAAGAGGGTGTCATCTTCGTCGGCTCGAGCGAAGGCCTCGCCGAGTATCCCGAAATCTTCAAGCCCTACTTCGGTAAGGTCATCCCAACAGCGGATAATAAGTTCTCCGCTCTTAACAGCGCTACCTTCTCAGGCGGTAGCTTTATCTACGTGCCCAAAGGCGTAAAGCTCAAGCAGCCCTTACAAGCCTACTTCCGAATCAACGCGGAAAACTTCGGCCAGTTCGAGCGCACGCTCATCATCGCCGACGAAGACTCTGAGATCACCTACATGGAAGGCTGCACAGCGCCTAAATTTGAGACAGCTACGCTTCACAGCGCGGTGGTCGAACTCGTTGCGCTGAAGAACGCTAAGATTCAATACATCACTGTTCAGAATTGGTCGTCCAACGTATTCAACCTCGTGACTAAACGTGGCATGGCCGACGAAGGCGCTGAGGTCAAATGGATCGATTGTAACATCGGCTCACGACTCACGATGAAGTATCCGGGCGTCGTGCTCAAAGGCAAAGGCGCTCGCGGCGAAGTACTCTCCATCGCCCTCGCTAATGACGGTCAGCACCAAGACACGGGCGCGAAGATGATGCACCTCGCGGACAACACCACGAGTAACATTATCTCCAAGTCAATTTCGATTGGCAAAGGACGCTCCACCTACCGTGGCCAAGTCCACATGCCCAAGCATCTCAAGAATTGTAAGAACAATACCGAGTGTGACGCCCTATTGATCAACACGAACAGCCGGACCGACACCTATCCCGCCATCACCACGCGCGGGCAAAACAACACGGTTCAGCACGAAGCCAGCGTATCAAAAGTCAGCGCCGAGCAGATTTTCTACATGATGCAGCGCGGCCTCTCTGAAGGCGAAGCCATGAGCCTCGCAGTCAACGGATTCGTCAACGAACTCATGAAAGCCTTCCCGATGGAATACTCCGTCGAGCTGAAGCGCCTCATCGACATGGAAATGGAAGGCAGCGTCGGGTAAACCTGACTAAACATTGAACTTAAAATAAAGAACAAGGTAAGAACTCCCCTCCTTCAAAAGGAGCGATCGCTTAACGCAGTCGGGGTAGCCACAGCCCGCAGCGCGCATTACTTACACAACATGAATACCACTTTGGAAACATCAACAAACACCCTCTCCGCCAAAGAGCCTAGCTGGCTGGCCGAGCGCCGCAGCGCCGGACTCGATCAGTTCAAGAAGCTCGGCATGCCGACGGCACGCGCCGAAGAGTGGCGCTTCGCCAGCGTCGGCAAACTGAGCATCGACAACTTTAATCCTGTCGCAGCACCCAGCTCCGCTACGCTTGATGCCTTGACTGAACGCTCCAATCTGGTCTCCGATCGCGCTGGACTCATGGTCTACGTGGACGACGCGCCAGCTAACTTTGAGTGCATCGGGTCCGAGCTTGCGAAACAAGGCGTGATCTACTTACCGATCTCCGAAGCGGTCGAACAGCACCCCGACTTGATGGAAAAATACTTCCTCCAAGAATCGACCGAACTCGGCTCACAAAAATTCTTTGGCCTCCACGCCGCCACGGTCAAGGCCGGCGCCGTGCTCTACGTGCCAAAGGGCGTCGAAATCGAAAAGCCATTCGTCAACTACTACTGGACGAGCGGTAGCCGCGCAGCCGTCTTTCCGCACACCCTCATCATCGCTGAGGACAATTCGAAGGCATCCGTGGTTGATATCTTCTTCTCCGAAACAGAGGAAAATGAAGCACTCAACATCTCCGTCTCCAACATCCATGCAGGAGCCAATGCCCAGGTCTTCCGTAAAGTCGTGCAAGACTGGAACGAAAAAACCGTCTCCTTCCAGCTCGACACCACCGTGGCCGATCGCGATGCACAGGTAAAAAATGTCGCGGTTAATATCGGTGCCGAACGCGCCCGCTTCGAAAACCAGACCCGGATCGAAGGTGCTGGTGCCGACGTAAAGATGTATTCCTTGACCGTCGCAGAAGGAACGCAGGAGTTTGACCAACGCACATTCCAGACCCACAACGCGCCCAACGCCGTGTCCGACCTGCTCTATAAGAACGCGCTGCTCGACAACAGCCGCACCATCTTCTCTGGTTTGATCAAAGTCGCCGAAGGTTCCCAGCAAACCGACGCTTACCAGACCAACCGAAATCTCTTGCTCGACCCCTCCGCCGACGCCAACGCCCTACCCGGGCTTGAAATCTTGGCCAACGACGTACGCTGCTCCCACGGTGCCACCACCGGCAACGTAGACAAAGAAGAGCTCTTCTATATGATGCAACGCGGCATACCCCAACGTGTCGCCATGCAGCTCATGGTCTTCGGATTCTTCGAAGAAGTCATCGAAAAGATCGACAGCGAAGAACTCGTCGAAAATCTCCGCCAACTCATTCACCAGAAATTTTCTGGAAAAATTTCTTAATCTACAGGACTGATTATTGATAATAATCTATCGCCGATCAGTCATCAGCCAACATTCACAGATAACAATGGACGATACACGCACACTCTCTCGCGAAGTCGAGGCCACACTCATCCCGCAAGGCACACCCATGAGCCTGCCCGAAGGCGAAACTGTGACCATCACCCATCGCCTCGGCGGTAACTTCACTGTGATGACGCATAACGGCATGTTCCGGATCAAAGGTGTCGACGGCGATGCCCTTGGCGAAGACGTCACCGAAGCCGCTGTTAGCGAAGACGAGCACGACGGCTCTGCGCCCGAAAAAGACGCGCTCTGGGAAGCCCTCAAAAAGGTCTTCGACCCCGAAATTCCCGTCAACATTGTCGATCTAGGACTCGTTTATTCGCTCAACACCACAGAGCGAGTCGAAGGCGGCCACAAGCTCGACATGGACATGACCCTCACCGCTCCCGGTTGCGGCATGGGGCCTGCCATCGCCGAAGACGCCAAAGGCCAACTCGAACGCGTCCCCGGCGTGAGCGAAGCCGAAGTTAACATCGTCTGGGATCCACCCTGGAACCAAGACATGATTAGCGAAGAAGGCAAAATGGTGCTCGGATTGGTCTAAATCACTTAATTTCAAAGCAGCTCACGAAAGTGAGCTGCTTTTTTCATGTCAGCTCCAAAGCTTCCGGCTGAGGCTGTCTCCACCAAAATAGCGCCGATCCGCAATAAGGAACACTGCGGTATAAAATCTGCTAAATTTAACCATGGCAAGTTGGAGCAGTAAAAAAGCTTGTTTCCTCAAAAAATCAGCCTAAGCCCAAAACTTACTGAGGCTTCACCGCATATGACGTTATCTATTTTGGTATTTTACTGTAATATAATTTTACCCTCGCGCAGAATTTTGTTCTGAGGGAAAGTATGTAAGCTATAGTGTGCAGTAAATTAGCAAAAAACTTTCTAAAACTGATAAATGCTTCATCCAAAGCCTATATGCCAAGCGAAAAACCAAGGCTTTGCCTTGGTAATCGCTTTGAGCATGATGAGTTTCGTCCTCTTGCTGCTATTGAGTATGAGTTTGCTCGTATCTGTCGAGACTGCGAACGCCACCAGATCAAAAAGTCGCTTGCTAGCACAAGAAAATGCCAGCTTGGGAGTTCTCATAGCCATAGGCAACATGCAAAAGCTCGCTGGTCCCGACAAAAGGGTGACATTCCGTGCAGATGCTTTTGAGGATAGTGGAACTACACTCCAAAATCCATACTGGGTAGGTGTGATGGACGTTGATGCCCCAACCTCCAACCCCGAAGAAATCACCTGGCTAGTATCAACTGATGCCAGTGATGCTGAAACACCATTGACGAGCTTAATAGCGTCTAACTCGCATAGAATTACTCCCGATTCTATCAGCGCTGATAATGCTGTCCTAGTCCCTCTACGAGACATCGAAAGCAATCTAAACCAATACGGTTACTGGGTTTCAGACGAATCTATTAAGGCCAGTATCACTACACAACCGGTCATTGATGAGCAAGATACCGATTGGTTAAAGGACAACTTTTCACAAACAGAGTCTGAAAGGCTGCAACAGATAGTCCCCAAGCGTGCCGGCATCGAGATGCTTTTCCCATCCTTGTTAGAAGACGACGAGTTTATCTCCAATCAATTAAACCGTGTAACGAGCCTCGAGCAGCTGCGCCTGACGAACGCTTGGGATTTCACCCTTTATGACGATTTTTTCCATGACGTCTCAG